>CAYVSR010000082.1:0-8918 GCA_964453125.1 uncultured Phycisphaeraceae bacterium
GCGTCCAGTTGCCCGCGCCCATCGCCTTGAGCGTGCCGAACTGCTTGAGATTCTCGATGGTGAACTGGTAGAACGTCTGGCCCGCGATCGCCGTGCCCACCAAAAACCCCAGGATCACAGACATCCCGAAGTTGATCGGGATCCCCGTGTACTTGATGTAGTACCTGTACGTCACCTTCTTGAACTCGTCCCCCGTGTGCGCCATCAGCGCCGTCGCCGTGCGGATGTGCGCGCACAGCGCCTTCGGGTCGATCCCCGGCTTCGCCTTCACCAGGATGAACGACAGCAGCTTCCGCTCCCGCGGCGCGAACGTCGTCGCGCGCGAGTACGTCGTGTACACCACCGGCTGGCTCTGAAATGTCCGCGAAGTGCGGCATATCCCCACCACCACCGCCCGGTGATCGTTCAGTTCCAGCACGTCCCCCACCGTCAGCGGCGTGGGCTTCGTCCCCTTGGGCGACCCCGGCGCCGGCGGGCGCGCCAGGCGAGTCGACGCGCCGACCTCGTCCACGATCACCGCCTCGGCGCGGCGCAGGTCCGCCAGGTTGCCACGCACCATCACCGGCGGGCCGCCGATCAGCGTCGCGTCGTCCAGCCCGATCACGTTGCACGTCTGGAAGTTGCCGTTCTCCAGCCGCGCCTTGAGCAGCCCCTTGTACAGCGGCACGGCCCACGCCACACCCTCGATCCCGCGCACGCGTAGCAGCTGCGTGTCCTGCAACGGCTTCACGTCGTCGATCTGCTGCACCTTGGGGTCCATCACCCAGACGTCCGGCAGCCCCATGTCGGTGATGAACCCGAACGTGCGCGTCATGATGCCCGTGAAGATCGACGCCTGCTGCGTGATCAGGAACGACGCGAACGTCAGCCCCATGATGATGCCCAGGTACTTCGCCCGGTCCCCCACCAGCATCTTCAGCGCCACCAGGTTCAAGAGCCGCCCCCCGACGCTCGCAGCGCCGTGATCGCGCCCAGCGAGAACGCCGTCACGTGCTCGACCAGCAGCGCCCGCGACGCCTCGTCGTACCCCTGCTCGGGCATCAGGCGGTGGATCATCGGCCGACAGTGCTTGTAGAACAGGCACTGCCCCACCACGCTGCACGCGCACCGGCGCACCAGCTCGTCCGACGCCGGCCGCCCCAGCAGCGCGCCCACGATCTCGCGAAGCCGCTCCGCCTGCGGGCGCACGAAGTCCCGCGCCAGGTCGTCCAGCGCGCTCGTCGGCTCGACCATCTCGCGCGAGATCAGCACGCCGTGCCACGCCGGACGCCCCTCGTCCAGCAGCCGATCGAGGTAGTTCCTGATGAACGCGCGCAGGCGCTCCTCCGGGCTCGCCCCGGGCCCCACGCCCCCGACGATCGGGTGCTTCTCGAGCGCGTGGCGCGCCGAGTACGCCAGCGCCTCGCGGTACAGCCCTTCCTTGTCGCCGAAGTGGTAGTTCACCGCCGCCACGTTCGCCCCGGCGCGCTGGCAGATCTCCCGCACCGTCGCGGCCCGGTAGCCGTGCTCGGCGAACACCTCGCCCGCGGCGTCAAGCAGTCGCTGGCGGGTGCCCGTGGGCTCGAGTTCTCTGGAAATCTGCGTCACTTGACGGCGTCAAACTCCTGTTTCAAACAGAAGTTTACTCTGGCCGCCACCTCGTTTCAAGCCGCCCGGCGCGCCCCCATCGGGCGTGCGATCAGCGGCCGCTCACGGGCACGCCGCGCCAAACGCGCTCAGCACAATATTCAAGTCGCTGAAGTCCGTCATCCCGTCCCGGTTCGCGTCGCCGCTGCGGCACAGCCCGCTCGTGCCGAAGTCCGACAGCACGAGATTCAGGTCCACGAAGTCCACGAACCCGTTCCCCGACACGTCCCCCGCGCACGCGCCCGCGCCGATCGTCACCCGCGCCAGCGGGTCCCCCACCGGCGTCTGCTGCCACGACAGGCCCGGCGTCGCGATGTACGCCGCTTCCGCGAACGTCATCCCGCCCAGGTACAGCGAGCGGGTCAGCCCCTCGAGGTCTGGGATCGCGAACGTAAACGGCTCCGCCACGCTGCCGACGGTGAACGACCCGCCGCTGGCGATGAAGTCCAGAACCTGCGCCTGGTTCCCGCGTGAAAGCCCGTCGATGATGCTGTTCCCGTTCCACGACTCGTACGACACGAAGCACGCCGCGGGGTGATAGGTGTACGTCGTCGGGTAGACGCCGTTGCCCGCGGGGTTCTCGCCGCCGTTGGGGCACGCGACGGTGAGGCTGTGGTTCTCCCCGTACGTCCCGAACGCCAGCATCGGGCGCATGTCCGGCAACAGCTCCGGCGCGCTAACGAAGTTCGTGGTGTTGTCGTAGCGCACGCCGTAGCCCGCGTTCTGCAGGAACGTGCGCGCGTTCTCGAAGTCTGGGAATCCCGGAAAGACCGACCCGAACGGGTCGTCGTCGATGTGGGCCGCGCACCCCCACTCATCGAACAGCGAGAGTGTCTGGCAGGGGTCCACGCGCAGCGTCTGGGAGCGCCCGATCAGCGCGATGGTGTTCGCCACGGCCGAAGGCCCCCCCGGAGTGGCCGCGCTGTCCAGCCTGCACACCAGGTACATGTCCCCAGGCGTCAGCCCCGTGATGCTCCACACGAAGTTGCCGTTCCCGCCCACCTGCGTGAACGCCCGCGCCGTCGTGATGTTCGCCCGGCTGAACGAGTCGATCGCCACGCCGAACTGCCGGTGGTACGGGTTGTCCGCCACGCCGTTGAACCGATTCGTCAGCGGCGGCGCGCCCGCCGCCTCGAGGTCCTGATACAGCAGCGTCAGTTCCGACTCCACGCTCGAGTACGAACTCGCCAGCGCGAACTCGTTCGTCCCCTCGATCCGCGCGGGCAGACCGCGCGTCGTCGCGATCGCGATCACGTGCTCCTGCAGCGGCGCCCCTCCCGGCCCCGCGTCCGCCAGATAGTCCAGCAGCGGCATTCGTACCTTCGTCAGATAGTCGGCACGGCTGATCACCCCCGGCGCCAGCGTCGCGTCGTTCAGGTCAAACTGCAGCACGCCCGGGTGCGCCGCGACGTACGCGTTCCGCACCGCCAGCGAGTCCGCGTTCTGCGAGTTGTAGAGCAGCAGCGTGCGGTCGGCCGTCAGCGCCGCGCTCGCCGCGCCGCCCATCGCGAGCGCCCCGACCGCCGCCGCCAGAACCCGTGCCGATCTCATTCGCGTCATGTCGCTCTCCTCTCCCCGCAGCGCCCGTCGGAACGGGCAGAAAATGATACGGTCGATCCCGCTCCGGGCAAACGATCCGCGCCACATTCTCGGCCCTCCGAACCCCCCTCAATGCCGACGCCAACCCCCATCGCCGCCGACGACGGCCCCTCGGCCTGCCTCGTCCGCGTCAAGGCCGTGCCCGGCGCCAAGCGCGACGAGATCGTCGGCCGCCTCGGCGACCGCCTGAAAGTCCGCGTCGCGGCCCCGCCCGAGGGTGGCAAGGCCAACGCCGCGATCTGCGCCCTGCTGGCCAACGCCCTGGGCCTGCGCCCGCGCGACGTCACCATCGTCGCGGGGCTCTCGTCACCGGAAAAAACCGCCCGAGCGCTGGCGGTCCGAGCGAGCGCCGTCAACGAGCGCTGGCCCTGATCACCGCGCCCTCTGTGCCTATGTGCCTATGTGCCTTCCGCCCCTCACGCCGGCGTCGGCATCAGCCCCGGCCCGGAGGCCTCGCCGCCGTCCGCCCGGCGCGCCGCCGGCTTGTCCGGCGCCGCCGCGGCACGCGCCTTCCGCGCCTCGGCCGCCAGCAGGTCGCTCACCGTCGGCTTGCCCAGCTCCTCGCCGCGGATCAGCGCATGCACCTCGTCCGCGCTCAGCGTCTCGTGCTTGAGCAGCGCCTCCGCGATGCGCGCCACCGCGTCCCACCGCTCGTTGATCATCCGCTCCGCGTCGTGGTACGCCTCGTCGGCGAAGCGCTTCACCTCTTCGTCGATGATCCGAGCCGTCTCTTCCGAATACTCCTTGTCCCCCATGAACGCCTCGCGCGTGTCCATCCCCGCGTAGCGCACGAAGCCCAGGCGCTCGCTCATGCCCCACTCGAGGGCCATCGCCCGCGCCAGCGTCGTGAGCTGCTGGATATCCATCGACGCGCCCGACGACATGTCGCCCGTCTTGCGCAGTTCGGCGATGCGCCCGCCGCAGACCACGCGCATCGTCGCCTTCAGCCACTTGAGCCCGGCGCCGTGCCGGTCCTTCTCTGGCAGGCTGAACGTGGCGCCCAGCGCCTGCCCGCGCGGGATGATCGTCACCTTGTGCAGCGGGTCGGCGCCCGGCAGCAGCGCCTGCAGCGCCGCGTGCCCCGCCTCGTGGTACGCCGTGGCGACCTTCTCTTCTTCCTCGATCGTCCGGCTCTTCCGCGACCTTCCGTACTTCACCTTGTCGCGGGCCTCTTCCATGTCCGCGTGCTCGATGAAGTCCTTCTCCTGCATCGTCGCCGCGATCGCCGCCTCGTTGATGATCGCCGCCAGGTCGGCGCCGCTGAACATCGGCGTGCCACGAGCGATCCGCTCCAGGTTCACGTCCGGCCCCAGCTTCACCTTCTTCGCGTGCACCCGCAGGATCTCGAGCCGACCCTTCACGTCCGGCAGCGGCACCACCACCTGCCGATCGAACCGGCCCGGGCGCAGCAGCGCCGGGTCCAGCACGTCCGCCCGGTTCGTCGCCGCCACCACGATCACCTGGTCGCTCGTCTCGAACCCGTCCATCTCGACGAGTATTGCGTTGAGCGTCTGCTCGCGCTCGTCGTGCCCCCCCGTCGTGAACCCCGACCCGCGCCGACGCCCCACCGCGTCGATCTCGTCCAGGAAGATGATGCACGGCGACGAATCCTTCGCCTGCTTGAACAGGTCGCGCACACGGCTCGCGCCCACGCCGACGAACATCTCCACGAAGTCCGAGCCGGAGATCGAGAAGAACGGCACGTCCGCCTCCCCCGCGATCGCCTTCGCCAGCAGCGTCTTGCCGCAGCCCGGCTCGCCCACCAGCAGCACGCCGCGCGGCACGCGCCCGCCCAGCCTCGTGAACTTCTTGGGGTTCTTCAGGAACTCGATGATCTCGCCGACCTCGTCCTTCGCCTCCTCGATGCCGGCGACATCGGCGAGCGTCACGCCCGTCGACTCCTTCGCCAGCACCCGGTGGCGCGACTTCCCGAACGAGCCCAGCATCCCCCCGCCCCCGCTCATCGAGCGCAGCCCGCGCAGCGCCACGAACCAGATCACCGCCATCAGCGCCAGCGTCAGCGTGAACGGCGACAGCAGGATCTGCAGGAACACGCTCGGCGCGCCCGCGTCCTTGAACTGCCCCGCCGTCAGCTCGTCAACCTTCTTCAGATAGAACTCGCGGCTCTTGGGGCTGATGGGGAACGACACCTGTCGCTGCTTCCCGTCCGCCGCCTTCCGAACCGCCGTCACCGCCTGGTCCTGCACCACCACCGAGTTGCGCACCAGGTCCCCGTTGCGGAACAGCACCTCGAACTCCTGCCACGAATCCACGCTGCGCAGCTGCGCCGACTGCGCCGAGAACCACAGCCCAAGCAGCGCCGCCACCAGGATGATCGTCGCCCACCCGAACGCCCCGCGTCCCAGCGACGGCGGCGGCGCCTTGGGCCCGCCCTTGCCCGGGCCGCCCTTGTCGGCGCGACGCCCCTCGCCCTGCGTGCGTTCGTCCTGCTTGTCGGTAGGCCGCTTCTCGTTGCGGCTCGGGCTCGCCATGCTCACTCTTTCTCGGAGGCGTGCGTCGCGCCCCGGCCGGCCCCTCGCCGGCGCCCGTGGCGCGCTCCGGATGCGGATTCCTGCGTCCCCCTCGCGGGGATCATCGACAGGAAAGACATCCTAGGTTCGTCGTTCGGCCCCGGCGGGTTCACCAACCCGATCGCATCGCCACCACAACGTCCCTGGCGAGTTCCTGGACCGCCTGACGCTGCCCCACCTCCAGCCGCTCCCCCACCCCCAGCGAGGGAACGAACTGCGAGACCGACCGGAACCCCTTCTTTCCCACGATCGTCTTCCCCGTCCCCGCCCGCTTCCATTCCCAGTCCACCGTCAACTCGACCGCCATGTCCTCCACCAGGCCGCTCACGTTCGCCGTCGAGAGCGGGCGCATCTCGACCGACACGATCCGACCCGTCAACCGCGAGCGGCCCCCCTCCGAGACCACCTTCCACGGCGTGGTCCGCTGGATCTCTTTGACCAACGCGTCCGTCACCTCCGCCTCGATCCCGTGCGCGTACGTCTCGTTCGTCCACACCGGCACCGTCACTGGCCCGAGGGTCTCGTCGTGCACGCCCACCGCGCTGTAGCCCGAGCGCGGGTCGTCCGAGCACGCGCTCAGCGCGCACACCCACGCCGCGCACAGCGCCGCGAGCGTGACACGCCTCATCGCGGGGCCTCCGGTGGCGCGGAACGCTCGGCGCCCGGCGCGTCCTCCGGCCTGCTGAGCAGGCGGCCGGTCTCGGGGTCCCGCGGCAGGGCGTTCAGAGGCGTGGGTGTGGCCGCCTCCCACCCGCGCTCGATCATGATCGCTCGCGCCTTCTCCGCCGCCGCGGTTTGGGGGTGCTTGGCCAGCAGCCGGCGCAGCATCAGGCGCCCGCCCGCCGGGTCCCCGATGCGCAGGTACCACTCGGCGCTGGTGAGGCGCTGCGCCGCGGCCGATTCATCAAGCCGTGTCGAGAGCGCCGCGCCCAGCCCCTGCTGCTGCGCCTCGGCGGGGTACTGCATGGCGAACACCCGGATCTGCTCGCGCGCGTCCAGCAACCCCGACGCGTCGTGCTCCGGCCCCTGGAACCGCGCGATCGAGGCGTAGATCCGCCGCTCCATCGCCTTGAGACGGTTGGGCCCGTTCGGATAGTTCACCACGTACAGGTCGTACGAGTCCGCCGCCAGACCCATGTCGCGCTCGCGGAAGTAGTAGTCCGCCATCTCGATCGCCGCCCGCTCCGCGATGGCGCTGCCCGGCAGACGCTCCTGCGCCCGGATGAGCATCTCGACGCCCATCTCGCCCGCGTCCTCGATCCGCATGCCCAGGAACTTCCGCTTCTTCCCGTGGATGTACGCCACGGCGATGTCCACCTCGCGCTCCAGCGCCGTGAGGTACTCCTCCGTCTGCGGGAATCGCTTGGCGATGCGCTCGTAGTCGTAGAGCGCCATGGTCTCCTGGTCGAGCGCGAGGTACGCGTCGCCACGCAGCAGCAGCGCCCGCGGCACCTGGGGCTTCTTGCTCCGCTCGTTCGCGTCGAGCCACTCGTTGAGCAGGTCTCGCGCGCCCGCGGCGTCCTCGTCGGCCAGCGCCTGCGCCGCCCGGGCCAGGGCCTGCTGGTCCTCGTCCCCCTCCACCGCGAGATTCTTCGTCTCACGCCACTCGCCCGTCTCGGAAGGCCGGAACTCCGACGACTGCGCCATCGCGCCCCCGGCGCACAGCGCCGCCCACAGTGTCGCCCACAGCGCCGCCGATGCGCACTCGCGTGTGCCCTTCGCCATCGCCCGCGAGGATACCGGCCCGCCCCGACCGGGGCGCGCGTCAGCCGCGCCTCGGGTTGCGCAGCGGCGCCCGGCGCAGGTCCGGCCTGCCCATCGCGGGCGCCGGGCCCGGCTCGGGCACGGGCGTCGGCGTCTCAGCAGGCTGCATCGGCGCCGGGGCCTGCCCGGGCCCGTGCGCCGCCTCCCCCGCTTCGGCGCCATCGTCCAGCGCCCGCGCGAAGATCAGCCGCCCGGCGCTGGTCTGGAGCGACCCCGTCACCACCATCGCACGCTCCTGCCCGATCATCTCCCCGCCGTTCTCGACCACCACCATCGTGCCGTCGTCGAGGTACCCCACGCCCTGCGCCGCCTGCTCGCCCGGCTTCACGATCTTGACCGTCACCGTCTCGCCCGCGACCACACCCGGGCGCAGCGCCGACGCCAGCGCGTGCAGGTTGATCACCCGCACCTCGTTGATCTCCGCCATCCGCGACAACCCCGCGTCCGTTGTCACAATGATCGCGCCCTCGATCCGCGCCATCTCCACCAGCATCTGGTCCACGCCCTTGCCCGCCGGCTGCGTCTCCGAGATCGTCACGTCCAGGCGCGTCGAGCGCTGCAGCCTCGTCACCATCTCAAGCCCCCGGCGCCCGCGCGACCGCTTCATCCGGTCCGACGAGTCCGCCAGCGCGTTCAGCTCCGTCAGCACGAACCGCGCCACCACGATCGGCGCCTGGATCAGCCCCGACTGCGCAATGTCCAAGATCCGCCCGTCGATCAGCGCGCTCGTGTCCAGCGCCAGCGGCCTCGTGCCTCGCGTCTGCTTGGCGAACTCGACGTACGGCACCACCAGCCGGAAGTCGTCCTGCGTCTGCAGCACCACCGACACCGCCAGGTAGCACAGGCTCACGCTCAGCAGGATCTTCAGCGTCGGGATCACCGGGCTCTTCTCGAGTTCGTACCCCTGCGCGGCAAGATCGATCAGGAACGACACCGCCACCGCCGCCAGCAGCCCCGCCAGCAGCCCGAGGAACAATCCAGACAACGTCGAGAGTTTCTTCCGCGGCGTGAGAATGTCCGCCGCCAGCACCAGCGCGCCCATCGTCAGCGACAGGGTGAACGGCAGCGCGATCGACCACCCCAGCGCCGGCAGGAACGACCCCGGCGCCTTGCCCTCGTCCTGGCTCACCTTCAGCAGGAAGAGCGCCGTCACCACCACGATCAGCACCATGAACAGCACGCGCAGCAGCAGCAGCGCCGTGGCCTTGCCGGGGCTGACCTGCTCGAGCGAAGGGGCCTTGGGTTCCCGCGACATGCGTCGGATGGAGTGTACGGCGGGGGGTCGCGCGGGCAAGGCGACGCGCGGTTTCCCGGCCGATGGGCGTCGGCTAGACTCCGCGCTCGCCCCCGTCGGTTGACGGCCGGGCCCGGTGCGCGGGTGGCCCGTGAACCTGGTCA
>CAYVSR010000083.1:0-8907 GCA_964453125.1 uncultured Phycisphaeraceae bacterium
AGCAAATAGGCCTCCTCGCACGAGAGCATCGGCGAGATGACCACCGCGCTCGCGCCGCGCTTGAGACCCTCCGCCGCGTCCGCGTACGCGCGGGTGAAGTCGCTCTCGACCAGCGCCCCGAACTGCCGGCGCATCGGCGTGCGGAGGCGCGCCTCGGAGTGCACGAACTTCCAGCCGTGGCGCACCTCGTCGGTGATCCACCACCGGTTGACGCCCATGTTCTCGCGCGGCTTGACCCGGTGGATGCGCCCCTCGTTGTGCTCGATCCAGATGTTGTCGCCGCTGGCCGTGATCCCGTCGATGCTCGGCGTCGCCTTCAGGTGCCACACGCGCTGGGCGAACAGGAAGTCTTTGTCGAGCAGCGCGCCCACCGGGCAGAGGTCCACCACGTTGCCGGCCAGCTCGTTGTCCAGCGGCTTGCCGGGGAAGACGTCGATCTGCTCGAACGCGCCGCGCCCCTCAACGGTCAGTTCCGCCGTGCCCGTGACCTCGCGCGTGAATCGCACGCAGCGCGTGCACATGATGCAGCGGTCGGCGTACAGCAGCACGCTGGGCCCCAGGTCCTTCTTGGGCTGCTTGATCTTGTCTTCTTCGAAGCGGCTGGCGCTGCGCCCGTACTCGTACGAATAGTCCTGCAGCAGGCACTCGCCCGCCTGGTCGCACACCGGGCAGTCGAGCGGGTGGTTGATGAGCAGGTACTCCATCACCGCCTTCTGGTTCTGCACCGCCTTGGGCGAATCGGTGTAGACCACGTGCCCTTCGCCGCAGGCCGTCTGGCACGTCGGCATCAGCTTCGGCATCGCCTCGAGGGCGTTGTTGTTCCGCGGGTTGGGCGCCCAGACCTCGGCCAGGCAGATGCGGCACGACGCCACGATGCTCAGCCCCGGGTGGTAGCAGTAGTACGGGATCGCCAGGCCGTTCCGCAGCGCCACCTGCAGGATCATCTCGCCCGGGGTGAAGTCGCAGGCCTTGCCGTCAATGGTGATCGTGGGCATGGATCGGGCCAGTCTACCGGCGGGACGGGGCGCCCCGAACCCGTCCGCGCCGGTGCGACTCGCGGGCGCGATGTTCGCATCATGTACGGACTCGGACGTGGGCGTCCGTGGTTATATGGCCACCTTGTTGACGGGGGCCGAGATCGAGGTACCGTTGGTTTCTCGGGCCTTCGGCCCCATTGGCAGTAACCACGTCGCTTAGGGAGGAAACATGCGTCACTCACTTGCCACCTCGGTCATGGCCTCAATCGCGCTCGCCAGCGCAGCGTCGGCCGCCCAACTGACCACGCTGTTCGCAAGCAACAACGGCGGGTCCGCGGGCGGAGGCGTGTACTTCCAGATCGTCGTCGGCGCAAACCCGATCAACGTCACCGGGTTCGCGACCAACACCAGTGCAACCGCGGGCACGAGCGTGCCCCTGCGCGTCTGGACCGCGCCGATTACCCACGTCGGCAACGAAGCCAACGCGGGAGCGTGGACGTTCGTCGCCAGCGGCCTGGGCATCTCCGCCGGGACCGACCAGCCGACGAACATGACGATGAGCAACTCGTTTGCTCTGGCGGCCAACACGTCCTACGGCATCGCGCTCTCGCTCTCCAGCGCCGCCGGAGGCACGTCCTTCGCCCACCGCTACTCGGGCACCGGCACGAACCCCGCACCCGGCGCGCTGCAGTACTCCAACTCCGACATCACACTCAACCTCGGCACCGCGACGAACGTGCTCTTCTCGGGCACACCCTTCAGCCCGCGCATCTGGAACGGCACGATCATCTACGACGTCGTCCCCTCCCCCGGCGCAGCCGGCCTCTTCGCCGTCGCCGGCATCGCCTGCGCTCGTCGCCGGCGCTGAGCCGCGCCCGACGCCGATGTCGGACAGCCTGGCCGACCAGCCCCGCCCGCGCGGGGCTTTTCATTTGGGCCCGGCGGACGCCACGCCCGACGCTCGATCGGCCAGGATTCCCCCTCGCGCGGCCCGCAGCGCGCGGTATCATGACACTCGCCCCCCAGTTCATCGAACGGCCACGAAGGAGAGAGATGCCCATCCTGTTGCGCCCCTGCCGTGCCCGCCTCGGGTTGTCGATCCTCCGCGCCGGCGCGCTCGTGCTGGCGGCCGCGCCCCTCTGCCACGCCGCCACCATCGGCCTCAGCGCCGACGCCGCGCCCGGCACGTCCACCACCTTCTTCTCCTTCACCGCCGACTACGGCGTGATCCCGTACGTCGCGGGCGTCACCCCGGGCTTCGGCAACCGCGTCTCGTTCCTTGGCTCGCTCGCCAACGCCATCCCCTTTTCCGACGCCCTCTACACCGGCTCGCCGGGCGCGCTCAGCTTCATCTTCCATCGCGGGCTCACGCAGGCGCCCGGCTATTCCCCCGGCGTCGCCATTGTCGGGCACTCGCCCATCGCGCTCTTCCCGAGCGGCGACGTCGCCTTCTTCGCCACCGTGCAGTTCCCGCAGTCGTTCCCGCTCTACTACGGCCCGCCCGGCGCGCTCTCCATCGCCTTCAGAAAGGGCGATCCGGCCCCCGGCCTCCCCGGCGTCACCATCGCCGACTTCAGCCCATCGTTCTCACCGCTTGTGAGCGGCGCGAACATGGGCGTCTCGGTCAATCTCGGCGGCGCCGTCACGCCCGCCAACGACACCGCGTTCTTCGCCGGGCCGCCCGCGTCGCTCGTCGCCGTCGCGCGCGATGGGGACGCCGTCCCCGGCAGCCCCGGCGTCGTCTTTGACGCTCCCGGCTTCTCGAACGCCACGATGAACGCTTCCGGGCGCGTGTTGTTCACCTCGGGGCTCACGGGCCCGGGCGTCAGCGACCACAGCCTCTGGATCGCCGGCCCCGGCGCCGGCGCATACACCCCCGTCGGGCGCACCGGCGACCCCGCCCCCGGTCTCAGCGCCTCCGTCTCCCTCCGCTCGTTCAACGACTCCTTCATCAACAACGCGGGGCAGGTCGCCTTCCGGGCCCAGTGGGGCACGGAGTTCTCCTCCCAGACCGCCCTCTTCGGCGGCTTCCCCAACTCGCTCGCCCTGATCGCGCGCCTCGCGTTCACCCCCGCCCCCGGCGCCTCCCCCAACGCCTCCTTCCAGTCATTCTTCGAGCTGCGCATCAACGGCGCCGGGCGCGCCGCGTTCTACGCCGCCCTCAACCCGCCGGACAACGTCAACGGCCTCTGGCTCACGGCGCCGCTCACATCCGCCGCCTCGCCCGCGCTCACCCTCATCGCCCTCGACACCATGGCCGCCCCGGGGACCGCGCCCGGCGTCGTCTTCAGCAACGTCGCCCCCGGCGGGCAGCGGGCGCTCAACATGAACACGCGCGGCGACATCGCCTTCCCCGCGTACGTCAGCGGCCCGGGCGTCACACCCGACACCAACTTCGGCATCTGGGCCGGCGCGCCCGGCAGGCTCAACCTCGTCGTGCGCGAGGGCGACGCCTTCACCGTCGCCCCCGGCGACACCCGCATCGTCCGCGACGTCTTCCTCAGCGACGCCATCTCCGGCGGCGAAGAGGGCTTCCGTTCCGTCCTCAACAACCTCGGCCAACTCACCTTCACCCTGGGCTTCGCGGACAACTCCTACGGCATCTTCGTCGTCCAACTCCCCCACCCCTGCCCCGGCGACGCCAACGGCGACGGCGTGATCGACTTCATCGACCTCAACGCCGTGCTCTCCGCCTTCGGCACGGTGGGCCCCCCGGGCTACGTCGGCGATTTCAACACCGACGGCAGCGTGGACTTCCTCGATCTCAATTCCGTTCTCTCGTTCTTCGGCGACACGTGCTGAAGACGGCCCGCAGGGCGCCGACCCCGCGCCATGGAGACACCCATGACCATCGCCACTCCGCGCGTCACGCTCGCCGCGCTCCTGCTCCCGGCGCCTTGCGCAACACTCTCGGCCGACACCACGACCGTCCCCTTCACCGTCATCGCCCGCGCGGGCGACCCGGCCCCGGGCCTCAACCCGCCCGGCAACTTCGGGACTTTTTCCGGCGCGCTCTCGCTGTCCCACATCGCCAACTACGTGCCGGGCCTCACCCCGGCGGCTGGCCCGGGCGTGCGGTTCTACGGCAACACGAACGCGGCCGCAGGCGAGTTCCTCTGGCGCCCGGGCATCGGCCTCTCGCTCATCTACCAGCCCGGCGTCACCCCCGCCCCGAGCCCCTACGCGCCCGGCTCCACCATCAGTTCGATGACGGGTCAGGGCCTCCTTCTTCCCGGCGGCTTCCACCCGTTCATCGCCCCCGTGCCGCAACTCTTCGGCTCGCACGCCCTGTTCTTCGCCGACCCCGCCTCGCCGACCATCGCTTTCCTCCTGCGATCTGGCGACGTCGCCCCCACGCCATTGGGCTTCCAGATCTCGACCATCCAGGGCAGCACGCTCTCCGCCTGCGGCAGCGGCTTCGCCCTCGCGATCGACCTTCAAGACTTCGTCAACTTCACGGGCAACGTCAACGCCCTCTACACCGTCGATCTGTCCAACCCAGCCTCGCCCGTCATCACCGACCGCGCCCGCGGCCGCCAGCCCTTCGCGCCCCCGAACGTCATCATCTCCGACCCAGACATCTCCCGCGGCATCGCCGTCAATGCCGCACGCCAGTTCGCTTTCGCAACAACGCTCTTCGGCACGGGCGTCAACGCCTCCAACAACCGCATCCTCCTCCGCGATGATCCCTCCCTCGGCCTGCAGGTTTACGCCCGCGAGGGCGACCCCGCACCCGGCTTCCCCGGCGCCTCGTTCGCCGACGACGAGACCGGCGGGCCCTATCTCCTCACCATCAACAACGCCGGAAACGGCGCATTCGTCTGGCGCACAGGCCCCGCGCTCGGCCAGGGCGGCGTCTGGGCCGGCGCCCCCGGCTCCCTCGCGCTCATCGCCAGGGAAGGCGACCCCGCGCCCGACGGCCCCGCCGGCTCGACCATCGGAACACTCGCCCAGGCTTTCATCACCCCCAACGACCGCGTCGTCTTTCACGCGCAGATCCGTAGTTCCGGCGGCGCAAGCCTCGGGCAAGGGCTCTGGATGACCCGCCCCCTCGCCGCCGGCGCCGCGCCCCGACTCCTCACGCGCGTCAATGCCGCTGCCCCCGGCATGCCAGCGGGCGTCAACATCCTCAGCGTCCCCTTCGGCGCCTTCGGCCCGTTGCCCCTTTACATGAACGCCCGTGGTGAGACCGCCTTCTACGCGCGCCTCTCCGGCGCTGGCGTCGCCTCCAACAACGACTTCGTCATGTACGTCGGCGCGCCAGGGCGACTCACGCCTGTCCTCCGCACCGGCTGGACACTCGAACTCGCCCCCGGCGTCACCAAGACCGTCAGCTCCATCCAAGACGGCGGGACCGACCGGGGCGCCGGAACCCAGGACGGCAAGCCGAACATCATCAACGACCTTGGCCAGTTGTTCCTGCGGGTCGCTTTCACGGACAACTCGAACGCACTGCTCCTGCTCCAACTCCCCCACCCCTGCGCTGGCGACGCCAACGGCGACGGCGTGATCGACTTCATCGATCTCAACGTCATTCTTTCCGCGTTCGGCACGACCGGGCCCCCCGGCTTCCCCGGCGATTTCAACAACGACGGCGTGGTGGACTTCCTCGACCTCAACTCGGTCCTCTCGTTCTTCGGCAGCGCGTGCTGATCGACGACGGGCGGGCGCCGGGGAGCGCCGACCCGTGAGCGAGCCTGGGAGCGCGCACCCGCCATCGCGCCTGGCCGCCTGCGCGTGAGCCGCGAGCTCCGCGAGCGCGGTCTTCGACTCGCGTCCTTCCGCCGGTCAATCCACGCATCCCACCAATCGTCCCTCCGCGCCTTCGCCCCAGCGGGGCGCAAGATCCTTGCCACGGTCCGCATCGCGCTTCGAGATGCGCGACCGTGGATGAGCGCGGGCGCGCCCAGCGCCCTTTCAGGGGCGCCACGCGCGCACCGGGCATCAGCATTCACCGCTTCTGGCGCCCCGCTGGGGCGCTGCCTGTCGGGGAGCGCCCGATCCACGCTCGCGCGACGAAGCGCCGCGGACCGTGGCGACGCGCTTCGGTCCCGTTGGGGCCCAGCGCTACAGGGATGCCGGACTGGCTCGTCGCCCAGCGTGCACAGCGACTACCCTACGCCCCGCGATGGCGACCGCCGACCAGCCCAATCCCGCCAAGAAGCCCTCCGGCCAGTCCTTCCAGGCGCCGCGCGGCACGCGCGACTTCTACCCCATCGAGATGGCCCGGCGCCTCTGGCTCGAGGACAAGTGGCGGCGCACCGCCGTCCGCCACGGCTTCGATGAGATCGACGGCCCAACCTTCGAGCACCTCGACCTCTACACGGTCAAGAGCGGCGAGGGCATCGTCAACGAGTTGTTCTCGTTCACGCGCGCCGGCGGCGAGACCCCCTTCGCCCTCCGCCCCGAGTTCACCCCCACGCTGGCGCGCATGGTGGCGACCAAGGCGAACGCGCTGCCCAAGCCCATCAAGTGGTTCAGCATCGGGCCGTATTTCCGGGCGGAACGGCCCCAGCGCGGCAGGCTCCGCGAGTTCCTCCAGTGGAACGTGGACGTGCTGGGCGACCCGAGCCCGGAGGCGGACGCGGAGGTGATCGCGTGCTGTGTTGATAGCCTGCGATCGTGTGGTTTGAAGTCCAGTGATGTCCAAGTTCGGATTAGCAATCGCTACATGGTTGACGCGGTCTTGCGAATGGCGGGTGCAAAGGGAGCAGAGCTGAGCGACGCGATGGCGCTGCTTGATCGCCGAAGCAAGATGCAAGCTGAAGAGTTTGCCGCAGCCGCTGAACAACAAGGCTGGGACGTCCCGACTCTCGATCGATCGGCGATCGAACTTCAGCACGCGATTCTGCAGGAAGTTTCCTTCGGCTCCGAAGATCGAGGCATGGTGCTCAAGACCGAGAGAGGCCAGATCCCGTTGAGCGTCATAGATGACAATGCGCTTCGAACGCTGTGGCCGTTGTTGAATGAGCTTGGTGTTGCGAGTTACTGTGCGATTGACCTCTCCATCGTCCGCGGCCTCGCCTACTACACCGGCACCGTCTTCGAAGTCCACGAAACCACTGGCGCCGAGCGCGCCATCGCCGGGGGCGGGCGCTACGACAACCTCGTCGAACTCTTCGGCGGCCCGCCCACCCCCGCCGTCGGCTTCGCGATGGGCGACGTCGTCATCTCGCTCGTGCTGCAGGACAAGGGCCTGATGCCCTCCGACAACGACATCGCTCGCGACCTCGGCCTCCAGCCCGACGCGTTCGTGTTCGCCGCCAACGACGAGGCCGACGCCGCGGCGCTGCGCCCGCTGCTCGCGCACCTGCGCCGCGAGGGCCTGCACGCGCGCCGCTCGTACAAAGCCACGCGCAACATCGGCAAATTGCTGCAGGACGCCGACAAGTGCGGGGCACGCTTCGCGGTCATCCTCGAATCGCCGACGAGCGCCAAGGTGAAGGACCTCGGCGCAGCCACACGCAGCGAGGGCGACCTCCTCACCGGCGCCGACCCCGCCGCCCTCGCGCAGGCCATCGCCGCGAAGATCCCGCCGAAGTAACCGGCCTTCGCGCTCGCGCGATGCCGCGCCGCCCCGCGCACGCGACGCTCCCGCGCCCACCACCACGCTCATCAGAGCCGGGAGCGGCAGCGACCGGAGCAACGACCCAGCACAGAGGCGCCACCCACGCCCATGAGAAAGGCCGCGAGGCAACCCGGCGGCCCACGTCAACTCTTGCGTTGCACACCATCCACTGCGAAGAACGCGTCAGTCAGCTCGCTTGCCCGAGCCGCCGCCGCCGCTGCCGGACGAACCCCCCCCGCCGCGACCGCCCGACCCGCCATGGCTTGAGCCGCCCGACGACCCCGCGCCGCCCGATCGCCCGGAAGACGAAGCGCCGCCGATGCCGCGCCCCGAATCGCCCGACGACCCGCCGCGAGACGACACCCCGCCGCCGCCACGCGACGAGGAGGGCGCCGCGCGCTCTGACGAGCCGCTCCGTTCCCGCGGCGCCGCCACTGGCGGAGCGCCCGCGCCCGAGCCGCTCTCGACCCGGCCCGCGCGACCGCTCGAACCCTGGCCCGCGCCGCCTTGGCCGGCGCCGCTGCCCTCAGGCGATCTCCGTTCGGGCCGCGAGGCCGCGGGCTCGTCGGCCTCTCGCGCCGGACGGCGCACGGTCGCCGTGCCGCCGCGCCGGTCGTCGCTCGGCGTGGCCTCGGGGCGAGGTTCGCGCCGAACCGTGGCCGTGCCGCCCTTGCGGTGGTCCGAATCAGGAGTCTCCGTGCGCGGTTCGCGGCGCACGGTGGCTGTGCCGCTCTTGCGCTCGTCGCCGTCGGGGGTGCGAGCCTGGGCGCGTGATTCACGGCGCACCGTGCTGGTCCCGCCCTTGCGGTCGTCGTCGTCCGATGCGCCGCCCGAGCCGGGCTTCGCGTCGCGACGCACCGTGCTCGTGCCGCCGGTGCGCACCTCGCCGTCGTCGGCGCGCCGGCCCGACGGCCCGCGCGAACCCTCGCCGCGCGGGTCGCGCCCGGCGCGGGTCTCGCGTTCGATCTCGCGCCGGCCTTCCTCGGCCCGCGGCCGGAAAGACTCACGCGCCTTCTCCGACTCCGCGCGGGACACCCCGCCAAACTGGTGCGCCGCCTGCTCGTCGTGATACGCCACGCCGCGCCGGTGGTGCGGGTCGTGGCTCCAGCGCCCGCGCCCGTCGTGCCAGCCGAAGCGCCGCTCGCAATAGTCGCGGTAGTGGTGGCGGTCGATGTGGTGGTTGAACCCGAAGTTCAGGTTGATATCGATGCTGACGAACGACCCGCCCCAGTCGCAGTAGCTCCAGGCGTAGCCCCACGCCGGCCCGCAGTAGCGCGGGCGACCCCACCACACGACCGGGCCGGGGACCCAGTACACCGGGCGGCAGTCGATCGGGGGCGAGTACGCCGGCCACCACCACGC
>CAYVSR010000084.1:0-8871 GCA_964453125.1 uncultured Phycisphaeraceae bacterium
CCCCATCGAGCAGGAGGGCACCTACCCGCTGCCCGAAGCCCAGCTCGACCGCTTCCTGTTCAAGATCACGCTCGGCTCGAGCGAACTCGACGAACTGCTGACGATCCTCGACCGCACCACCGGCGCCGCCACGCCGAGCACGAGCAGCGTCATCGACGCCGCCGGCATCCTCGAGGCCCAGAAACTGGTGCGCGAGGTGATCGTGGCGCCCCACGTGAAGGAGTACGCCGCGAGGCTCGTCATGGCCACGCACCCCGGCGGCCGCTTCGCGCCGGAGATCACCGGCCGGTACGTGCGCTGCGGCGCCAGCCCTCGCGGCGCCCAGGCCCTCGTGCTGGGCGCGAAAGTGCGTGCGATGCGCGAAGGGCGGTTCCACGCCGCGTTCGAGGACATCCGCTGGGCCGCCCCCCCGGCGCTGCGCCACCGGCTGATCCTGAACTTCGAGGCCGAGGCGGACCGCGTGAACGCGGACGAGATCGTGAAGCGGATCATCGAGACGACGGGCACGGGGGCGGAGAAGGCGTGAAGGAGGCCGCGATGGGACAGCCTCGAAGCAATGGAATCAGCCGCCGAGGGCGTGCGTGCGTGTTCGGACTGCTGGCGGCGCTGGCCGGAGCAGCGCGCGGGCACTTCGCCATGCCGACGTCCGCACCGGTGGATCGGCTGGTTGCAAACCTTGAGGCGTACACGGCGGAACATCCGCGGGACGCGTTCGCCCTCTACAGCCTGGGGCGCGTGCACAGCCTCGCATTCACGCTCAAGACACGCCACGTTGCCGCGTTCGTGCGCGAGCCGTTTCCACCGAGGTTGGCGGGCGACTGGGACCAGAACTGGCTGCAGCAGGAAAAGCGTGAAGACGCGGCGTTGACGCAGGCCGAACTGGACAAGCATCTGACGCACTCGATCATCGCATTCAATCGCGCCATCGACCTGGACGGCGCGAATGGGATGTTCCATCTCAGTCTCGCGTGCGTGCTGGAGGCGGGCAGGCGCCGGGCGGGCGAGCTTGCGGTCGCGCCGCTGGTCAGCGGTGTCGAACCCCATGGTTTGGCTCCAGCGCCTTGGATCACCGAGATGGTGCAATCCGAACTGAATGGCACGACACATGATGACGGTGTGAGACGCTGGCTGGGCGGCCCGAGCTTCGAGGACAGCGAGCCGGCGCTGCATCAGATCCTCAGAGAACTGCTGGAGGCGAGGTCGGCGCAGGACGACGCCAAGGCCAGGAGAGCGAAGGCGTTGCTCAAGTTCGATTGGGAAGGACGCTACGCGGAGGAGTACTTCGTCGCGTTCAGTTGCTCGCTTCCCGAACACTCGCTATTGAAGGAGCAACCGCTCGGCGGCGTGCAGAGACTCACGTCGTACGAGGCCGGGAAGAACTACATCCGCGTGGTCAACGCGCGAGGCGCCACCGAATGGGAACAGTGGCGTCTGGCGCTGGTTGAGCGCGCACTCAGGGCCTACGACGATCTCCCGCCATGCAACGCAATCACGCCGATCATCTTCTCGCCCGTCGGCGCCAACTCGCTGCAAAGCTTGCTGGCGCCTGAGACCCACGTGCGATTCGACCTCGACGCCACGGGACGCCCTCAGTCATGGCCGTGGATCAAGCCGGACACCGCGCTGCTCGTGTGGGACCCTGACCAGACCGGCGTGATCACGTCGGGACGACAGCTCTTCGGCTCGGTCACGTGGTGGGTTCTCTTCGAAGACGGTTACAACGCGCTCGACGCGCTCGACGACAACCGCGACGGCTGGCTCCGCGCCGGCGAACTCGTCGGCATCGCGGCGTGGTTCGACAGGAACAGCGATGGCGTGTCCGATCCTGGCGAGGTCGTCTCGCTCGCGTCACTGACCATCGAGGCGATGTCGTGCCGCGCGACGAGCATGGACGGTGAATCGCCCATGAACAGCGCCGGACTCGTGCTGACCGACGGGCGCACGCTGCCGACCTACGACTGGGTGACGCGCCCGGCAGCGGAGCGCCAGGTCCCTCTCGTGGTTGCCGCGAGGGAGGAGTAACTCTTGCACGGCGCGCCGCACACCGAGCGTCCGACAAACGCCGCGAGCAAGCGCCGCGGGCTCTGGCTCGCACTCGGGGCGCTCGCCTGCCTCGCGGTCGTCGCGCTGGGCGTCTACATCGGCTGGGCCAGCGTGCGAGAGACGCCGCTGGTCGAGCGCTCGCCCGACGAGGTCCGCGCGGCGGCGCTGAAGGAGATCGGCGAGGAACGCTCGCCGCTGGGCATCCAGGCCGCGCTCATGCGCGTCGGGTTCGACAAGGTCGGCATCCAGCCCGATGGTTCGATGGTCTGGGGCACAGCCCAGCCCGCGCGCGCGAAGTTCACGATCGCCGAGAGGGGCATGCGCATCGAGGTGCGCCTGACGCCCGGCGGCGAGGTGGCGTCCGTCGTGGCCGAGCGAGTCGGGGGTGGGTCATGAAAGAGACCTTCAACGCGAAGGGCGCGGAGAACACGAAGGGGTTCAGAAACCCCAGGTCCCGAACGGAGCGGCTGGGACTGGTTTGCGCTTTGCGAGGAGGCGCACGATGATGCGCAAGCATGACCTGCCGCCTGAGATCGAGGCGGTGACGCACGCTGTCATCGGGTGCGCGATCGAAGCCCATCGCATGCTCGGACCGGGACTTCTCGAAGGAATCTACGAGGACGCGCTCATCTACGAGTGTGGTCAGAAGGGTCTTCATGCGGAGCGACAGGTCGAGATCGCCGTGGCGTACAAGGACACCGTGCTCCGATCGCAGCGGATCGACGTCCTGGTGAACGGGCTGGTCATCGTCGAGATCAAGAGCGTCTCGAAGCTGCTCGACGTGCATTCGGCGCAGCTGCTCTCGTACCTCCGCGCGGCAAACAAGCCCGTCGGTCTGCTGTTCAATTTCAACGTGACCTGGCTCCGCGAGGGCATGGACAGGGTCTTCAACGAGCGATGGCTCGGCTTCCGTGATCAGCCCAATCTGACACCCGGCTCGCCCGGCCCGTGCAGACCCCCGCGCTCTCCCCTCGAACCGTTCTCCACGCCTCTCTCCATCAGTTCTTCCTCTCCTGCTTCCCCTTCGAGCCCTCCGCGCCCTTCGCGTTGAAGCGCTTCTCCCCCATGCTCCGAACCACGAACCCAACCCGCCCCGTCTCGCTCGACGAACTCCTCGACGCCGCCCTCGCCGCGCGCCTCGGCGGCGTGGACATCGCCTCGCGACGCACCCTCATGGGCAAGATGAAGGGCGAGCGTCGCTCCAAGCGGCGCGGCGACTCCGTCGAGTTCGCCGACCACCGCCAGTACAGCGTCGGCGACGACCTCCGACGCGTCGATTGGAACATCTTCGGCCGCCTCGACCGCCTCTTCATGAAGCTCTACCTCGAAGAGGAGGACATCACCGTCCACGTCATCCTCGACGCCTCCGCGAGCATGGACTGCGGCGAGCCGGGCAAGTTCCTCTTCGCCCAGCGCCTCGCCGCGGCGCTCGCGTACGTCGGCCTCTCGAACCTCCACCGCGTCGGCCTCAGCGCCATCGGCGGCACGCTCGAAGAGCGACCGGTCAACGAAGAGAGCGGCGCGCCGCCCGCCCCCGCGCGCCTCGCGCCCGACAGCGCACCCGGTGAGGCGCCGCTGCACAACCTCCGCGACCTCCGCGGCCGCTCGCGCATCCACGACGCCGGCCGCTGGCTCTGCGCCATCCGCCCCGGCGATGTCGGCTCGGGCGCGTCCCGCTTCGGCGAGGCGTGCAAGCGCATCGCGCTCGCCCGGCGCGGCAAGGGCATCGTCGTCGTCATCTCCGACTTCATGCTCAAGGAGGGGTACGAATCCGGCCTGCGCGTCCTCGCCGGGCGCGGGCACGACGTCTTCGCGATCCAGGTCCTGTCGCCGCAGGAACTCGAACCCACCCTCGGCGGCGATCTCCGCCTCCGCGACGTCGAGGACGGCGACGCCCCCGAGGTCACCATCTCGGCGCCCCTGCTCGCGCGCTACAAGGCCAACCTCCGCGCCTACATCGACGCCCTCCGCCTCTTCTGCGCCCAGCGCGGCATCGTGCACCTTTCCGTCCGTTCCGACGCGTCCATCGAGTCGCTCACGCTCGAGCACCTCCGCGCACGGGGGCTCCTCGAATGACCTTCGCCGCGTGGCCCATCGCGGCGCTCGTGGCGGCGGCTGCCGTGCCGCTGCTGCTGCTGCTCTATTTCCTCAAGCTCCGCCGGCGCGAGGTCGAGGTCTCCACCACGCTGCTGTGGCGCCAGGCCGTGAAGGACCTCCAGGCAAACGCCCCCTTCCAGCGCCTGCGCCGCAACCTGCTGCTCTTCCTGCAACTGCTCGCGCTCGTCGCGGCGCTGCTGGCGCTCGCCCAGCCCGAACTCAGCGCCGCCAGCGCCCCGGGCGGGCGCATCGTCATTCTCATCGACCGCAGCGCCAGCATGAACACCGCCGACGGCGCCAACGGCGCATCGCGCCTCGACCAGGCCAAGGCCGAGGCGAAGGACCTCGTCCGCTCCCTGCGCGAGGCCAGCCTGCTCGACCGCCTCTTCGGCGCCGGCTCGGGCGCCGGCGCCACGGAAGGCGCCGGCGGCGATCAGGCCATGGTCATCGCGTTCGACGCGAGCGCCGAGGTGCGCCAGCCCTTCACGCCCAGCAAGCCCGCGCTGCTCGCCGCGATCGACGCCATCGCGCCGACCGACGCGCCGACCAGCCTCGCCGAGGGCGCGCGCCTCGCCGGCGCCCACGCCGCGCCCACGCTCATCGAGGGCAAGGGCCTCGTCGACACCCCGGGCGCGCCCATGCACGTGTGGTCGGATGGGCGCATCGCGGACCTCTCGCAGGTGCGCGTGAACGCCGAGACCCCGCTCGTGTACCACAGCGTCGGCGACGCGAAGACGCCCAACGTCGGCGTTGTGTCGATGCGCGCCACGCGCGCCTACGACGACCCCTCCAAGGTCTCCGTCTTCGTCGGCCTCCAGAGCACGGACCCCGCGCCCAGAACGGTGGACGTCGAACTCGCCGTGGGGGGCGTGGTCGCCGCTGTGCGCGGCGCTTCGCTGGCCGGCGCCGAGCCCGGCGCGCCTGGAACCGACGCCACGCCCTCGTCCTCGGGCGTGGTCTTCACGCTCGAGCGTTCCACCGGCGCAGTGCTCTCGGCCCGCCTGCCGGGGGACGATGCGCTCGCGTCCGACGACCGCGCATGGGTCGTGCTGCCCCCGGCGATGCGATCGTCCGTGGCGCTGGTCACGCGCGGCAGCCTGTACCTCCAGGCCGCGCTCGAAGGCCTGAGCCTCTCGGGCCTCACCGTCATGTCGCCCGATCAATACGCCGCGCTCGCCCGAGTCAACGACGGCGAGGGGCTCGGCGCGTTCGACGCCGTCGTGTTCGACGCCTGGGCGCCCGGCGCCGACGCCGCGCCATCGCGCAGCGCCCGCGGCAGGTGGCTCGTCCTCGGCGCGGTCCCCGCCCTCGAAGGGATCAGCGCGGGCGACACGCCGAAAGAGCCCGCCATCGTCATCGACTGGGACCGCGCCCACCCCGCGCTGACGCACGCCGGGCTCGACACGCTGTTCATCGCCTCGCCGCGAACCGTGGCGACGACGGAGGGCGTTCGCGTGCTCGCGCGCTCCGACGCGGGGCCGATGATCGTCGAGGCGCGCACGCGCGAGGCCGCGGCGATCGTCGTCGCCTTCGACCCCGCCGATTCGACGTGGCCCCTCGATCCCGGGTTCGTGCTGTTCCTGGCCGAGTCGCTCGCGTACCTCACGCGCGGGCCGGCCGAGGACGCCGCGGGCTCAACCGTGGGCGAGGTCGTCTCGATCGTGCTGCCCACCGGCGCGGCGAACGCCAGCGCCCGCGGCCCGGGCGGCGACGAGCCCGCGCTGGCGCTCAACGCGGACGGCAGCGCCGCCTTCGGCCCCGCCATGCGCGCCGGCCTCTACAGCGTGCGATGGGACGGCGCCGGCGCTCCCGGCGACGCGGAAGTGGACGGCAGGCGCGAGCGCCTCGTCGGCGTCAACCTGCTGAGCCCGGACGAGTCGGACGTCGGCGCACGACCATCGCTCGCCCTCGCGACGCGCGAGGTGCGGGCGCAGGCGGGCGCGGGCGCACCGGCGAGGCGCCCGCTGTGGCCCATCGCGGCGGCGCTGGCGCTCGCGTTCCTGATGCTCGAATGGTGGGTCTACAACCGGCGCGTGCGCCTGTAGCGGCGCGGCCGCTCAGCGCGCCGCGTTCAGTTTGGCCTCGGCCTCGCGGATGCGCGTCGCGAAGGGCTCGCCACCCAGCGACGCGTCGCGCAGGCGCAGCAGCGCGATCCGCTTCTTCGCCTGCTCGGCCTGCTCGGGCGTCGGGTTCGCCGCGAGCAGCGGCAGCGCGCGGCTCCACGCCCGCCAGAACGTCTCGCCCGCCTGCTCCTTCTGCTCGACCGAGGGCAGCAGGTCGCGCAGCAGGGCCATCGCTTTGTCCGGCTCGTGCTGCGCGATGCGCGCCTCCGCGAGCCACAGGACTGTCCTGTCGTCCGGGCCGCGCCGCGCGATGAGTTCTTCCAGAATGGCCACCGCTTCGTCCGTCGCTTGCCCGGACCGCGCCAGCGACTCGCCGAGCTGCGCCTTCCAGGCGTCGACCCGCTCGGGCGCGGCGCGCTCCGCCGTCGCGAGGCCGATGCGCGAGGCCGGCACGAGGATCTCCGCCGCCAGCGCCGCCGCCGCCTTGTCGTCGCCGGCGCGCTCCGCCTGGCGGGCCTGCGAGGTCGCGGCGTCGCAGAGATCGAGCAGCGCCGGCGTCGCGAGCGTCGGGAACGAATCCGCGAGTCGTCGCGACGTGGCGAGCGCCTCGGTCACGCGCCCCAGCTGCGCCTCCGCGCTGGCCCGCGCGTGCAGCGAGAGCGAGAGCGCCTCCGGCCCCGCGCCCGAGGCGCCGCCGAGGCGCTGCGACTCGGTCGCGTCCTCGAGTGCGCCCGCGGGGTCGCGCAGCGCGACGCGCAGCGAGGCGCGGTACGCCTTCATGGTCGCCTCGCTGGCGTCGAAGTTCTCCTTGGGTCCGTCGCCCGTGGGCTGGGGCTTGGCGCGGTCCTGCGTGATGCGAGCGAGCGCCTTCTCGACGCGTTCCGCGGCCTCGCGCAGCGCGGGCTCGCGCCCGGGCCCCTCGGGCGAGTTCAGCGCAAGGCGCGCGGTCGTCTGCGCCATCGCCACGGCGGCGTACATCGCCAGGTTCGATTCGGCCGGCACGCCCTCGAGCAGCGCGATCCCCTCCGCCGTCTTGCCGTCGAGCAGCCGCTTCTGCGCGAGTTCAACCCGCCACACGTCCGCGGACCGGTGGTTCGGGAACAGCGAGACCGCGTCGGCGAGCGTCTCGACGTACAGCGAGATGAACGCCCCGCTCTTCTCGTGCGTGCGCGCCAGCCCCTGCGCGAGGTGGCACGCGTTGGCCATCGCCCCAGTCGCGTTAGGGCTGGCGGGGTACTCGCGCGCCAGGCGGCGCAGCACGAGGATCGCGGGCTCCAGGCGCGCGTCCTCCTCCCACGTCTTGGCCTCCGACTCGCGGAGCTTGAACACCGCCAGCAGCGCGTCGGCGCCGCGCGGGCCGAGGTCACGCAGGCGCGCGCTCCCCTTCTCCGTGATCCCCTCCATGATCGCCATCGCGTTTGCGAACTCGCCCTCCTTGTACATCAGCATGGTGCCCTTCGCGAAGGCCACGATCGCGGGCAGGCGCGCGAGAGACTCCGGGTCCGACGGCGACAGCGCGTTAAGCCTGTGAAACACCACGGACTGGCGCTGGCGCTCGTCGAGGCCCAGGTCCGTGCGGCTCAGAAGGTCGATGATCGGCGCGTACGCCGCGGCCATGGCCGCGTCGCGAGCCGCGCCCTCGGGCGCGCCCTGCGCCTCGCGCTCGCCGATGCGGAACAGCGCGTCCGCCGCCAGCGCCTGCGCAAGCGCCGCGGGCTTGCCGTCGATGACGAACGGCGGCGCCGCCATCGCGCCCTTCAGGATGGCGCGCGCCGGCGCCGGGCCGCGATCGTCCAGCACGCACAGCGAATAGCCCACCATCGCCTCGAGCTTCGTGGCGCTGGTCTGCGCACCCGACGCGGCCAGCTGCATCGCCTGCACCCCGCCAGCGCCGTCGCCCAGCGCCCGACGCGCCAGCCCCACCAGCGTCAGCCGGCGCGCCTCGCGCTCCGGGTCCGACTCCTTCGCCGATTCGATCGCGCGCAGCGCACGCTCGGCGAGCGCCTTGCGCTGCGCCGCGTCGGTCGAGAATCCCGCCGCCACCAGCGCCGACCGCGCGACGAGCATCGGCGCACGCCGGTCGCGCACCGCCAGCCAGCCCTCGAACACGCTCTTATCCGGCGCGCTCTTGCCGCCCTCCGCCTCGCCGATCAGCGCCCGCAGCGCGTCCGCGCCCTGCTCGGCGCTCTCCGCACCATCGAGCGTCAGCGCCGCGAACGAGCCGCGCGTGTCCAGCGGCAGCACGCCCACCAGCGCCGTCGCGTCCCAGCCGTCCAGCGCGAGGCGGCGCAGCACGGTCTCCGCCTGGTCGAGCAGCATCGGCGCCCGCGCGGCCCGGTCGGCCGTCGCCGCGAGCAGCGCCCGCCGCGTCTCGATGGATTGCTCCAGCGCGGCCTTCCGCTGGTCGGGCGGCGTGCCCGGCGCCGCGGCGCGCGATTCCTGCTCGCGCAGCGCCTTCGCGGTTGCGTCGGCCGGAGCGGCGCCGGACGCCAGGCCGGCGAACGCCGCCAGCAGCGCCGCGGCGAGCGGGGCGCTGCGAACGGGCGAGACACGCGGGAACGATGCGTCGCGCGAGGGTGCGTTGGTCATTCGAGGTTCAGTTCCTTGCGGCTGATAAACGTGTACCCGTCGTCTCCGCCGTGGGTCTGCCCGATGCGCCGCATCAGGC
>CAYVSR010000085.1:0-8854 GCA_964453125.1 uncultured Phycisphaeraceae bacterium
CTCCATCGCCGCCGATGCGCGCACGCTCCTCCGACTGCTCGACGAACGCGCCATCCAGCGCGCCCACATCATCGGCTGGTCGCTCGGCGGCGGCGTCGGCATCGAACTCGCCTCGCTCGCCCCCGACCGCGTCGCCTCGCTCACGCTCCTCGCCGCCATCGGCTCGCAGGAGGCCGAGGGCAGCGGCAACTATTACTTCGAGCACACGAAGTACGCGCTCGGCTTCGCCCTCGCCGTCGCGCTGCCCGAGGTCATCCCTCACTTCGGCCTCTTGGGCGACCGCGCCTTCCGCTTCGCGTTCATCCGATCGTTCTGGGACACCGACCAGCGCCCCCTCCGCGCCAAGATGGAGGCGCTCGAAACGCCCACGCTGATCCTCCACGGCAGGCGCGACTTCCTCGTCCCTTCCTGGGGCGCCGAACACCACCACGGCCTGATCCGGTCCAGCCGCCTCGTGATGCTCGACGCCAACCACTTCCTCCCCATGCGCGCCCCCTTCGGCCAGGCGCCCCAGACCGCCGAGCACATTCTCGCATTCGTCGCGCGCCACGACGCGCCGGGCGTGGCGCCGCTTACCGGCAGCGCCGACTTCGCCCCCCTCGCGGGCGACGGCACGACGCGCGTCGGCGGCTTCACTCTCCGTCATTCCACCGCGTGGTGGCTGATCATCCTCATCATCGTCATCGGCACGTTCATCACCGAGGACGGCACCGTCATCGCCGTCGGCCTCGCGATCGCCCACGGCCAGATCGACCTCGGCGTCGGCGTCATCGGCTGCCTGCTCGGCATCGCCGCCGGCGACTTCGGCCTCTACGCCATCGGGCGCGTCTTCGGAAGACGAGCGCTGCGCTGGCCCGCTGTGCGCAACTGGCTCCCCGAGAAGAGCCTCGACCGGTGGGGACGCTGGTTCGACCGCCACACCATCCAGGCCGTGCTGCTCGCGCGCATCATCCCCGGCACGCGCCTCCCGACGTACCTCGCCGCCGGCCTGCTCTCGCGCCGCACGCACGGCTTCCTGCTCTGGGCCGGCCTCGCGGCCTTCGTCTGGACACCCCTCGTCCTGGGCCTCGTCATCGCGCTCGGCCCGGGCCTCCTCGACGCGCTCCGGTCCGTCTTCTCCGGCCCCGTCGCCATCGTCGCGTCGGTGCTCGTGCTCTTCCTCGGGCTGCGCACCGCCGCGTACATGTTCACGTGGGAAGGCCGGCGCCGCCTCGCCCGCGACGCCGCGCTCCCCTTCCGCCCCGAGTTCTGGCCCATGTGGCTCTTTTATCTCCCGCTCGCGCCCTACATCATCTTCCTCTCCCTGCGCAATCGCGGGCCCCTCACCGTCACCTGCATCAACCCGGGCATCCCACACGGCGGCGGCGTGGTCGGCGAATCGAAGATCGTCATCCTGGGCAAGCTCAGCGCCGCCGAGCAGTGGATCGTCCCCACCGCGCTCATCGAGGCTCGCCACACCCCCGCCGAGCGCGCCGCCCAGGTCGACCGCCTCGTCGGCGCCGAGGCCCGATTCGGCGGCTACCCCGTCGTCCTCAAGCCCGACGAGGCCCAGCGCGGCCACGGCTTCAAGGTCGTCCGCTCGCGCGCCGAGGCCGAGGCCTATTTCCTCGACATGACCCGCCCCGCGCTCCTCCAGAAGTTCCACCCCGGCCCCCACGAGGTCGGCATCCTCTGGACGCGCGTCCCCAACACCGGCCACGGGCGCATCTTCTCCATCACGCGCAAGCGCTTCCCCGTCATCGTCGGCGACGGCAAGCGCTCCCTCGACCGCCTCATTCTCACGCACCCGCGCTTCCGCATGCAGGCCGAAACGTTCCTCAAGCGCTTCGACGCCATGCGCGACCGCGTCCTCGCCAAGGGCGAAGAGATGAGCCTCGCCGTCGCCGGCAACCATTGCCAGGGCACGATGTTCCTCGACGGCGCCGACCTCATCACCCACGAACTCGAGCGCGCCATCGACGAGATCGCTCTCTCCTTCGAGCACGACGGCCTCGACTTCGGCCGCTTCGACGCCCGCTTCGAATCGGAAGACGACCTCCGTGCCGGTCGCAACTTCGCCATCATCGAACTCAACGGCACGATGAGCGAGTCCACCAACCTCTACGACCCGCGCCGCTCCGTCTTCTGGATGTACTCGGTCCTCTTCCGCCAGTGGCGCACCATGTTCGCCCTCGGCGCCGCACGCCGGCGCGAGGGCCGCCGCCCCATGCGCCTCGCCGAACTCGTGGGCGCCCTGCGCGACCACTTCCGCGGCCGGCCCGGCTCCGCCGTGGCCGACTAGCCGGTCCCGCCTGCCCGCGCGCCCGGCGCACGCGATTCCCGCGCCCCGGTTGACTCCGCCCGGCGGCACGCCCACGATCCATCCCGCGTGGGCCGCTCCCGCCACGCGACCGGAGCAGCCCCATGCCCGTCCAGATGGAACTCTCGCGCATCCTCATCCGCGAACTCAACGACTACCAACTCATCGAACTCCGCGAGGTCGAGGGCGAGCGCTCCTTCCCCATCGTCATCGGCCTCCCCGAGGCCCAGGCCATCGAGCGACGCCTCAAGGGCGTCGAGATCAAGCGCCCCCAGACCCACGAACTCCTCATGAACGTCATCGAGCGCCTCGGCGGCGAACTCGAATCCATCTCCATCCACGACCTCGCCGACCACACCTTCTTCGCCTCCCTCAACATCCGTCTCGGCGCCGAGACCATCCGCATCGACTCCCGCCCGAGCGACGCCATCGCTCTTGGCGTCGCTGGCGGCGTACCCATCTATGTCGCCGAGCACGTTCTCGAGGAGGCCCAGGCCGAGCCGCCCCCCTCGATGAACGGCCACGGCGAGAAGGACGACGAGTGACCGCGCCCGCCCCCCTCCTCACCCGCGCGACCACGCCCTGGCTCACGAGCGACCTCCCCGGCGTCGGCGGCGCCCTGCGCCAGCGACCCGAAGATTTCCTCGTCGATGAGCAACCCCTCTACCAGCCCAAGGGCGAGGGCGAGCACATCTACCTCTTCGTGCAGAAGCGAGGCATGACCACGCAGCAGGCCGCCGGAGCGCTCGCCCGACATTTCGGCGTGCGACCAGGCGCCATCGGCCACGCCGGCCTCAAGGACCGCCACGCCGTCACAAGACAGGTCTTCTCCATCCACACCCCCGGCAAGAAGCCCGAGGATTTCCCCGACTTTCAGCACGAACGCATCGCCATCCTGTGGGCCGACCTTCACGCCAACAAGCTCCGCACCGGCCACCTCCGCGGCAACCGCTTCTCCATCCGCATCCGCAACGTCCCCGCCACCGCCGCCATCCGCGCCAAGCGCGTGCTCGACCGACTCGCAGCGCAGGGCGCCCCCAACTACGCCGGCGAGCAGCGCTTCGGCTCCCGCGCCGCCAACGCGCTCCTGGGTCTCGCCGACCTGCGCAACGACCCCCAGGCGTTCCTCGACGCCCTCCTGGGCCCGCTCCCCCGCGCGCGCAACACCGGCGCGCACGATGCATACGCCCGCGCCGACTACGCCGGCGCGCTCGAACTCACTCCGCGCGAATGCAAGAGCGAGCGCGCGGCTCTCGTGGCGCTCGCCCGAGGCGAGCCCGCCGAGAGCGCCGCCGGCGCCGTCGATCCCACGCAGCGCCGCTTCTGGGTCTCCGCGTTCCAATCCGATGTCTTCAACCGCGTGCTCGCCGGGCGCATCGGCGCCGGCGCGTTCTCGACGCTGCTCGAGGGCGATCTGGCCTGCAAGCACGCCAACGGCGCGCTCTTTCCCGTGGACGCCGCGACCCTCGCCGACCCCGACACCGCCGCCCGCCTCGCGCGCTTCGAGATCAGCCCCTCCGGCCCCTTGTGGGGCGCTTCGATGCTCCGCGCCCAAGGGCTCGTCGCCGACATCGAACTCGCCGCGCTCGAGGAAACCGGCGTCACGCCCGACACGCTCGCCGAGTACGCCGCGCGCGTCCGCCAGCCCATCACCGGCGCCCGGCGCCCCCTCCGCGTGCCCGTGATCGACCCGGAGATCGAGGGCGGCGTGGATGAGCACGGCTCGTACGTGCGCTGCGCCTTCGAACTCCCTCCCGGCGCGTTCGCGTCGGTCGTGATGGGCGAGATCATGAAGCCCGAGCCGGGCGCCGACCCCGCGCCCGAAGGCGACGGCGCACCCGACAACGATGCCTGACGGGCTCCCCGCTGCGCCGGGCCGGTCACTGGATCAGCAGGCTCTTGTTCACGCGCTCCGCCCCGCCCACCTGCACCACGCCCACGCGCAGGCGCTGGCCCATCAGTTTGCGCACGCCGCCGGGCAGCAGGAAGCGGCGCACCGCCGATTGCCCCGGCGCCAGCGAACTCACCGTCGCCTCCTGGCGCGGGTAGCCTGGCGCGAGCGCGAACACACGCATCGACGCCGACTCGTCCCCGTTGTTGGTCACCGAGAGCGTCAGCGAGACGTCGTTGGCCTGCCCGGTCGAGTCCGCCACGAACGCGTACGACGGCGCCAGTTGCGTCGCGCTCGCGCCGATCTCGATCGGCGCCGAGAGTCGCACCCGCGGGTAGCGCGCGTCCGCGTGAAGCTCCGCCTCCGCCACCAGGCGCTTCCGCCCGGATTCCTCCCCCACCCCGAAGGACACATCGATCGGCAGGCGCTGCGTCTCGCCCGCGGGGATGTCGAACCCCAGCACCCGCGGCTCGATCTTCCACTTGGTCGGCTCCAGAACGCGCAGCGTGCCCGAGATCGCCACCGGCCACGGGTTCGTCAACACCAGTTCCGCCGAGTGCAGCGCCGCCTCCGAGGGCAGCGACGAGGGCTCGATCGCGAACCCGGCGCGGAACCGCGCCAGCTCCACGTTGATCCCCTCCACGAACACCGGCATCTCGCCCAGCGCGACCCGGTGCAGGCCGCCGACCATGGGCGCGGGCTCCTCGTTCCCGAACGGGTCCACCACCGTCACCTCCCCGTTGCCCAGGAACATCTCCACCGTCGCGTCCTCCGGCAACGCCCAGTCCGTCCAGCCGACCAGCGCCCCGCCCGCCGGCCCGTCCAGGATCAGACACGTCGCGCCCGACGCCACCGGCAGCTCGCCCGCCACGCGCCGACCGCCCAGGCGCTGCACCATCTGGCGCCACACCGCCAGGCCCACGCCCGGGTTCACACCGTGCTCCGTCATCTCCCACGGGCTCTGGATCGCGACCCTGGACGGCGAGCCTCGCCACGCCAGCACGGCGCGCTTGGTCAGTTCCACCGCCGTGGCGCGAGCGCCGTAGATCTCCGGCGAAGGGACACCGATCACAAACGTCGCGTCCGCCCCGGCGCGCGCCCCGCTTTGAATGCGCTCCACCTGCGCCGCCAGCGTCTCCGCCGGCGACTCCCACGCCAGCGTCACCGTCACGCCCCGGTGTGCGCCCAACCGGTCGTCCACCGCGTGCTCCGCGGCCCAGGGCGCCACCAGCGTCGGCTTGGGCACCAGGCGCGAGAACGACGATTCGACCAGCCCCATGTCGCGCTCCAGTGTCGGGCGCCAGAACGCCAGCGGCTCGCCCGTGCGCCCCACCTGCCACCGGCGCACGCGCTGACCGAACTTGCTCAGAATGTCTGACAGGTATGCGCGCCACGCCACGTCCGGCGCCGCCACGGGCTCGCCCTCGCCCCCTGGCCGCGCCTCCGGCGCGTCCGCCCGCTCCATCGCCAGCGCCGACAGCGGGCTCGACGCCGCGTCGATCTTCAGCGTGCGCCCCAGCTCCAGCGGCACGCGGCTGAGCGCCAGCGTGATGCTTGTGCCCTGCGACGAGAGACCCTCCACCAACTCGTTGAGCGCCCGAACCGCTCCCCCCACGCTGTCGCGCGTGAGCCCTTCCGTCCACGCCGGCAACTGCACCGCGCCGACCCCCGACGCTCGCGCGTACGCCGGCACGAACCCCAGTCGCGCTGCCGGTTCGTCCTCCGCGATCAGCATGAACCGCTCGCGCTCCGCCAGGCCGGCCGACGCCCCGCCCTTCCCTTTCGCGCCGGGCATCGCGGGCGTCCACGCGAACGAGGTCGTCGTCGTGGAGAGCAGCCCGGCATCGTTCGACACCTCGAGGCGCGCCCGGCCCCAGCCGTACGCCGACAGCGCCGGGCGCCACACGAACCGCTCCTGTCCCGACGGCGCATCGAACTCGACGCTCGCGAGGATCTCGTCGTCCAGCCCGAGGACGACCACCCGCCCGCGCAGCTTCTCGCCCGTGAGGTCGCGGATCGACGCCGTGAACTCGGGCGTCTCCGACCCCATCACCACATTGCCCTCGCCGACCACCGCCAGCTCGATGCGCGGGATCTGGCTGATCACGAGGTCGTCGAACCACGCCCCGCCCGAGACGTCCTCGAGCGTGACGCGCTGCGCTTCGATCGGCCCCTCGGCCGGGGGCTCGGCGTCGGGGCCGCCCGCGTCCTCGCCGTGCGTGTGCCTGGGCTGGACGAGTTCGAGATCGATCTGGATCCACGCGGCGCTCGGCGCGTCGCCGCGCAGCTCGAACGCCACGCGGGTCCACTCGCCTTCCGTCCGCGTCATTGGGCCGCGCTGCTCGGCGCCCACGATCGGGTTCCGCCGGTCGTCGAGAAACCTCGCCGTGATCCGGGCGTGCGCGTGGGTCAGGCCGTCGGTCCGCACGTTCGCGGCGATCTCGTAGTCCGCGCCGGGGATGGCGGCGATCACGCCGCTCGACAGACGCAGCGAGGCGCTCCCGCCGCGCGTCGGCAGCCGGACGGACCATTCGCCGCTGGTGTGCTGCCGGTCGTCGAACTCGCCGCGGTTCCAGGAGGGGAACCCGGGGCGGACGCGCAGCGGCGGGTCGTGCTGGGCACGGAACCAGTGCATGGGCACGGGCTCCGGGTTCATGGGGCGCTCTTCGAAGTCGAAGGCGCGCACGACGCGCTGGGCGCCGCTGGGGCGGGCGGTGTCGGCGGCTGCGCGGGGTGCGGGCACGAGCCCGGCCGTCAAGGCCAGCGCGAGGGCGCAGCGCCACCGTGTCGCGAGAGTTCGCACGCCTGTGTTATCGAGCCGCGCACGCCCCCCGCTGGAGCGAACCCGCGCGACATTCGGGGGCACGAGCGTTCAGTCCTCGATGTCGGGCGAGAAACGCTCGCGGAAGACCGCGACCGACGCCGTCTGGCCGTGCAGGAAGGCCTCGCCGCCGACGGGGCCGATCTCGCCCGCCGCAAAGAACCCCGCGATGGGGGGCGGCCCGGCGCCCGCTTCGCCCTCGGGGGTGAGCGCCGTGGCGAGCAGGCCGACGTCGTGGTTGGGCTGCTCGAAGAGGCGCGTGCCTCTGCCGTTGCAGGTGAAGAGCAGGGCGCCCAGCGCGGGGCTCTTGAGACGCTGGGCGGCGAGGAGGAGCGCGAGGTCCTCGTCCGCCGCGACGGCGTCGCGCAGGTGGAAGCGCACCGTCTGCCCGACGCGCAGCATGTCGGCCACGGCGAGGGCCTTACGGGATTGATCCACGCCCAGCACGTTGCGGATCAGGAAGTCGTCGCGCCCGAAGCGGTCCTTGTATTCGTTCACCACGCGCCCGAGGAACACGCCCTTCTCCAATTGATTGCGGTCTTCGGTGGGGATGGTTTCGATGGCCTCGTGCAGCGCCTGCAGCGCCGGTCGCCCCGAGAGCGAGAGCAGCACGTTGTGCTTGCCGCCGGTCACGACGTACGTCGGCCCGAAGGGCTTGCAGCCCTGCGAGACGAGCGTGTCGACGCGGATGTCGCCCGAGAGCGTGACGCCGATGGCGCCGGTGCGCGAGAGGCGCTTGTTGATCACCAGCCCGTTGCTGCCCGGCTTGTCGCCCGCGCTGGCCATGCCGCCCAGCACGGGCGTGCGTTTGAGGCCGAGTGTCTCGCGGCACATGCGCGAGATCGCGGGCAGCAGACGCACCACGGGAACGCTGAACGGGTCGGCGAAGAGCAGGATGGCGCGCAGGTCGCTGGTGGCGCCGATCGCGGCGGCGATCTTGTCGCCGATCATCGGGTCGTTCTCTTCGAGGAATGGGAGGTCCTCGGAGGTGAATGCGCGCACCGTGACGCCGGAACTCCCGGCGCCGCCGTTCGTGGACGCCCCGGCCTGCGGCAGCCTCGCGGCCAGCAGCGAGATGCCCGGCCTGCCCTCGAGTTCCGTGGGTCCCGCGCGCGTCGGCGCTGGGGCGCCCGACGCGCCGCCCTTCTCGCCCGCGCCGGCGCCCGCCTTCTCGGCGCCGCTCGCGCCGGCGTCGGAGGCGTCGGTTTCGGTTTGCTCGTCGTGCGAGCCGGGCGCGGGCGCATCGCCGATCACCGCCTCGGCGCTCACGGCGAGCAGCGTGCCGGGGTTGAGCCTGCGGTGCAGCACGTCGCCGATGGCGCCCATGAGGTCGGCGTGGTGGTGCGAGACGAACGCGAGGACGAGGTCGGGGTCGCCGGCGCTGGCGCTCTGGAGGGAGGCGAGGGCGCCGTCGCACGCGCGCTCCGCCGCCGTGATCGCGTCGTGGTGGTCCGACAGCGCGGAGACGAATTTCAGCGACGTGCTGGAAGGCGCGGCGGCCATGGGAAAAGTATAGGGAGGCGGCGCGGAGGCCTTTCGGAGCGAGATCGCGGCGGGAGCGTCGCTTCGGACGGGCGCGGGGGCGCCGTCGGCGTGCGCGGGCTCCTGCGGGGTTGGGGCTGCGGGCGGGGGCGATGCTGCGGGGTTGGGCGAGGGTGGCGGGATCGGCGGGTTCGGCGGGACGGGCGCGCGCCGATCTCGCGTGTCGCGCGGGTCTTCGCCGGTGAGCGGGTGGGCGCGCCACAGGAGCGCCGTGGCGGCTTTGCGCGCGGTCTCGGGTTCGGTCACGAGGTTGGCGCGGGCGAGGGAGGAGAGCGCATCGAGCGCGGCGGCGGTGGACTGG
>CAYVSR010000086.1:0-8776 GCA_964453125.1 uncultured Phycisphaeraceae bacterium
CGAGTTGAGCGATGAGCGACACGACGTGCACCGTGGCGACCCGCCACATCTTCTCGGGATCGATCTCCCCATATTCGTGCGCGAGCACGTGGCGCTGGGCTCGGATCTGTCGCCAGGCGATGTGCGGATGTGCAGCTTGGAACTGGTCGCTGACCCTTCGAGAGGCCTCACCCACGATTTCGACGGTTCGCTCGACAGCGAGCTGTCGCAGGCGATCGCGCGTGTACGCTTCGAAGGTGATCCCGATGGTGAAGTCGCGGGCTTCTTTCGCCGCCTCGAGCATGTCCCAGATGTAGGCGAGGTCGCCCTTGTCACGCCGCATGCAGCACCCGCTTGTCGCGAAGGATGGTGGCGCGGCGGTACGGGTTTCTGATCGCCTTCTCCTCGACGAGGTCGACCTCCCGGCCAAACATCGCACCGAGTTCATCCCGCATCGTGACGAGCTCGAACAAGCTCCACGGGGCGCTCGGATCAAAGGTGACGAGCACGTCCACGTCGCTCTCAGGGCGGAAGTCATCGCGCACGACCGAGCCGAAGAGCGAAAACTCCGTGATCTTCCACCGGCGGCAGAAGTCCGCGATGCGGTCCATGGGGAGCGGGATAGGGAGAGTCGGAGTCACTTGGTGTGCCGAGAAGCAAGGCGGGCGAACGTCGGAAACACGCGTCGCCAGCCGAAGTAGCGGACATAGCCAGCGACCATCCACCACATCGAAAGGAGAAAGACGAACACGACCGTCAAGCCGATCACCCAGAACACCTCCACCCACCCGAACGCCCATGAAGCCATCGCCATGGCGCCCAGCGGGAGCGAGATCCAACGAAGCCGCGTTGCATGACGCTGACTGGGCGACCGCGGAATAGGGAGCGAGGTGCGCATCGTCGGCTACAGCAGCGGGTTCCTCTCCCCCTGCACGTACTCCCCGCTCGGGCTCATCCCCGGGTGCGGGTTGTGCATCACGTCGGAATAGAGCTCCTTCGCCGGGTCCGGCGCGGGGCTCTCTTCCGCGAACTTCACCGAGGCGCGGACGATCTCCGCGAGTTCGTCCTGCATGGCCTGCCACTGCGCCTCGCTGAGCGCCTTGCGGTCGCGCATCAGGTGGCCGGCGAGCAGCGCGATCGAGTCCCGCTCCTTCTCGTACTTCTCGACCTCGTCCCGCGTGCGGTACTTCTGCGGGTCGGACATCGAGTGGCCCTTGTACCGGTACGTCCGGATGTCCACGAACGCGGGCTTCTGGTCCTCGCGGCATTCGTCGACGATCGGCTTGAACGAGTCGTAGAGGCTCAGGATGTCCATGCCGTCGAACGAGGCGCTGAGCATGCCGTAGGCCTTGCCCTTGGCGGTCAGGTCGTCGGCCATGGTGGTGCCGCGGGCGATAGAGGTGCCCATCGAGTAGCCGTTGTTCTCGACGATGAAGATGCATGGCAGCGAGAAGAGGCCGGCGAGATTCATCGCCTCGTGCAGGCAGCCCTGATTCAGCGCGCCGTCGCCGAGGTAGCACAGCGCGACTCGCTTCTTGACCCCGGAGCCGTCCAGCGACTTGCCGAGGACCTCGAGTTCGTACGTCACCGCGAAGGCGAGGCCCGCGCCCAGCGCGCTCTGGGCGCCCACGATGCCGTGACCGCCGTAGAGGTGATTGGGCTTGTCGAACATGTGCATCGACCCGCCCTTGCCCTTGGCGCAGCCGGTGATCTTGCCGAACATCTCGGCCATGCAGTGGTTGGGGTGCATTCCTCGCGCGAGGGCGTGCCCGTGGTCGCGGTAGGCGGTGACGATCGGGTCGTCGTGGTTGAGCGAGCCGATGGTCCCGACCGCGAGCGCCTCCTGCCCGGTGTAGACGTGGCAGAAGCCGCCGATCTTGGCCTGCTGGTAGGCCTGCATGGTGCGGTTCTCGAACTCGCGGATCAGCTGCATGTCGCGCAGCCACTTCAGCAGCGCGTCGTCCGACAGCGCAGCGGAGGGGCGACGGGCTTTGGAACTGGCGGCGGGAGAAGGCGGGGGCGCTGTCGCGGTGGGCATTCGTGGCTCGGGTGCGGCGGGTGGGGGCATGGGGCGCCAACGCGGCTCTTCGGCGGGCGACGCCGGCTGTCTTGAGGCGGAACTGCGACGCCGAACACACGCCTGACGCAGGCCCCGCCGCCACGATTCTAGAGGCCGACCGGGGGCCGGGCAATGCACCCCCGAGCGCGCCCCTCTGGCGGTCCGCGCAGCCCGAGGCGCCCGCGCCGGGATCTCTCCGTCGGTGTGCGGCTCGGACGATAGACACGACGGCATGGCGCCCTCCGCCCCCCCGATTGCCGAGCACGAACCCGGCGCTGAAGCCTCAGCAGCCGGCGCCTCCGACGCACTCGCGATCAACCTCCGCGCGCTCGCCCGGCTCGGGGTCACCGAACTGGGCGTTGGCGCAGCGAACGGGATCCCGGCTCCATCGGCGCACGAGTCGCGCGACGACGCCGGCGCGATTCGCGACGCGATCGAGTCGGCCCGCTTCGGCGAGCGCGCCGGGACCACGGATGCAGCCGCACCCGTCTACCTCGCGGGGTTCGGCTCGCCGGGGCTGCTGCTCGCCTGCCGGAAGGCGACGGCGTACGCGGCGGGCGCACGACCGCTGATTCTTGTCGTCGAAGAACGAGCCGACATCGCGCGCCGGGCGCTGAGCCACGCGGACCTCACGGCGGCGATCGAAGACCCGCGCGTGCGCTTCTTCGTCGGGCCGGGCGCCACGGCGCGCGTGGCGGCGTTCCTCCGCTCCCGACTCGACTGCACCATCCGAGGCCCGGTGATCGGCGCGTCCGGGGCGCTCTCCGCCGCGGTGACGCGCGCGGTGCAGCGCGCGGGCGAAGAACAGCAGGCGCTCGTCGCCTCGCTCAGCGCAATCGTTGCCAGCGAGTACGACGGCAAGGGGCCGTCGTTCTGGGCGACGCGGTTCGCGCGCCGGTCGACCCCGGGCCACGGGCTCCGCGCCCTTGTGCCGACGCACCGTCTCTCCACCTTCGTGCGTCATTCCGCCGCCGACATCGCCGATGCGCTCCGCGCGACGGGCTGGGAGGTGCGGACGCCCATGGAGCCCGACGACTGGAGCGCCATGTCGCCCGTCGCCCTGCTGCGCGAGTTCGCGGAGTTCCGGCCGGACCTGGTCGTCTCGATCAACTACCCCCGCGCCCTGCTCGCCGGCGTCGTGCCCGCGAACGTGCCGTTCGTGTGCTGGGCGCAGGACGCCATGGGCCACCTCTTCGACCGGCGCGTGGGAGAGGCCCAGGGACCCCTCGACTTTCTCGCCGGGCACACCCCGGCGGCGCTGTTCGAACAGTTCGGCTACCCGCGCGCCCGAGCCGCGCGAACGCCCGTGCTCGCCAGCGAGCGGAAGTTCCATCCGGCGGCCGTCCCGGGCGCACGACGCGCGCGCTTCGAGTGCGAGGTCGCGTACGTCGGGCACCAGAGCGAATCGCCCGAGCGTCTCCACGAGCGCCTGCGCGGCCAGTTCGGCGCGGAGCCCGCTATCGCCCGCGCGATCGACGCGCTGCGCCCGCGCGTCGCCGCCATCGCGGCGGCGACGCACGAGTGCGTCACGCACGGGCCGCACGGCGCGCTCGAGGTTGGCGCGCGCGACGCCCTTCGCGAATCGCTCGGCGCCGAACCCGAGGCCCGCGCCGTCACCGCGCTGCTCACGCACTACGCGCTCCCGTTGGCCGACCGCCTGCTCCGCCACGAGTCGCTCGCCTGGGCCGCGGCGATCGCGGAACGACGAGCCTGGCGCCTCCGCCTCTACGGGCGCGGCTGGGATGCCCACCCGACGCTCGGCCCCTTCGCCGCGGGCGAACTGGAGCACGGCGAGGACCTCCGCGACGCGTACGCCTGCGCCGGCGCCCACATGCACGTCTCGATCAACTCGTCGATGCATCAGCGGGTGATCGAGTGCGCGCTCTCCGGCGGGCTGCCGCTGTGCCGCCTGCACGCCGACGACCTTGTCGCCACGCAGGTCTGGATGTACGCGGCGCTCCACGAGCGCCCGCCCGACTTCTGCCGGCTCGCGCCGCGCGCCGACGGCTGGTGGGTGGCCGACCACCCCGAAGCGCTTGCCTACACCGTGCTGCGCCAGCGCCTGGGCCTGCCCGCGGGCGCCATCGTGCACACGAACGAGCACGTGCGCGCGCTCGTCGGCGCCGAATGCGCCACGGGGCGCGAAGGGCTGGCCTCCTGGCTTCTTGGCGATCCGGCGGAACTGTCCTTCCGAACCCCCCAGGAACTCGAATCCGCGCTCTCGCGGGCCGTCGAGCGCCCGGCCTGGAGGGAGAACGCGAGCGCGGGAATCCGTGCCCGGGCCCTCGGTTCGCTCACCTATTCCGCGTTCCTCCCACGCCTGCTGGCCATGGTCACCGACTCGCTGGCCCACGCCGCGGCTTCACCACCCAACCCCGCGACGCGCTGAATCTGCGGGCCGGAAGGACCGAGAATCGATAGTGAGTCAGGCCCGCGAGAGGCCCCAAGCCGGGGCGTGCGCAGCGCCTGCGCGGAGACGGTGCGTGGACCTCGGCGTCGCGTTCGTGAGCAGGGAGTATCCGCCGCAGTTCGGCGGCGGCATCGGCACGTACGCCCGCCACATGGCGCCCGCGCTCGCCCGGGCCGGCGTGCGCGTTCACGTTGTCACGCAGGCGGCGGACGAGGCCCACGCTCGGACGGAATGCAACGGACGCCTCACCGTCCATCGCGTCTCGCTCCGCGGGAGCGCCTCCAACTGGACGGGCGCCAACCTCCGCTTCGCCGCCGCCGCCGGGCGCAGGGTCGCCGAACTCGCCGCCGAGGGCACGGTGCAGGTCGCCGAGTTTCCCGAGTGCGAGGCCCCCGGCATCGCGGCGTGCGCAGCGAGCGCCGCCGGCGCCACGGGCTCGCTGGGAATCGTCGTGCACCTGCACACGCCCACCGACATGCTCCTTCGCCTCGGGTCGATCAACCCCGGCATCATCTCGCCCGGCATCGCCTCGGTGGCCGAAGCAAGCGCCCTGCTCGGCGCCGACATCGTCTGCGCGCCGTCGCGATTCATCGCGGTCTGGGCCCGGCGCCGCTACGACCTCGCCTCCGAGCCCGACGTGATTCCTTATGCGCACGGGCCTCTGCCGGCGCTCTCGACCGACGCGAGGGAACGGGCCGTGCTGTTCGTCGGTCGGCTCGAGGCTCGCAAGGGGGTTGAGCCTCTGGTCCGCGCGTGGGCGAGCGTTTCGAGCGCGTTCCCCGGCTGGACGCTGCGCCTCGCGGGCGCGGACACCAGCGCCGGCGGCGTCGGCGCGGCCCGCTCGATGCGCGAGACGCTGGCCGCATTGCTTCCCACCTCCGTCCGCGACTCCGTCCGATTCCTCGGCGCCCTGCCCCCCGCCGCGCTCGAGCGCGAGTACGCCCGCGCCTCGCTTGCCGTCGTGCCCTCGCTGTGGGAGAACTACCCCAACACCTGCATGGAAGCGATGGGCCACGAGATCCCCGTGCTCGTGTCCGACGAAGGCGGCATGTGCGAGATGTTCGGCGACTCCGCCGCCGGGGTGACCTTCCGCTCCGGCGACCCCGACGACATTGCCCGTCGTCTCGCAGACATGCTGCGCGAGGGCGACTCGGCCCTTCGCGCGCGCGGCGCCGAAGCCCGGCGGCGCATCGAACTCACCTGCGAGCCCGCGCGCATCGCCCTCGCCCGCATCGCGATCTACGAGCGCGCCATCGAGTCTGCCGCACGTCGCGCCGACCCCGCGCCGCGCCTCCGCGCCTGGCGACTCTGGGAATCCCTCGCTCGCGGCGTGGCCGAACCGCTCGGGCCGATCGCGCTCGACGAGCGCATCTCGCGCTGGACGGCGCAGGAGGCCCTCGCGTGAGGATCGCGCTCGTCAGCCCCGAATACCCGCCCTTCTTCGGCGGCGGCGTCGGGACCTACACCGAGTCGCTCGCCGCCCTCCTGTGCGAGCGCGGCCACAGCGTGCACGTGCTCACCGCGCGTCGGCCCGGCCCCTCGCCCTCGCTCGAGGCCAACGGCCGCCTGACCGTCCACCGGTTCGACTCGCCCCCGGGCGATCGTGTGTGGGCCCGGTCGCTGCTGGGCTTCTCCGCCGTCGCCGCGCGCCGCCTCGCGGAACTGCACGCCGGCGCCGAGATCGACGTCGCCGAGTTCGCGGACACCGAGGCGCCCGGCTTTGCCCACGCGATGGCGCGCATGACCGGCGCCTCGCGCCTGCCGATGGCGCTCACGTTCCACACGTCCTCCGAGGCGATGCACGCGCTGGGGAGCCTCGGGTTCGCGCCGGACGACTCCGCCTCTGCGCTCTTCCTTGCCGAACGCATGTGCGCCCTCGGCGCCGACGCGACCAGCGCGCCGAGCGCCATGCACGCGCGTCGCGCGGCGGAGTTCTTCTCGCTGTCCGCAACGCCCGCGCCGATCGCGAACCCGCTGCCCCGCTGGCCCGAGCGCGCCGAGCCCGTGCGCTCGCGCCGGGCGCTCTTCGTGGGTCGCATCGAGCCGGGCAAGGGCGTGGCGCCGCTGCTGGCGGCGTGGGAGCGCGTCATCGACGCTGTTCCAAGCGCGACGCTGCGTCTCGTTGGCCGCTCGACGCGCACCGGCCCGCGCGGCGTCTCGTTGCAGACACACCTCGAATCGCTGCTGAGCCCACGCGCCCGCGCCAGCGTCGAGTTCGCCGGCGCCCTGCCCCCCCACCGGCTCGGCGCCGAATACGCCGGCGCCGCGCTGTGCGTCGCCCCGTCGCTGCACGAGACGTTCGGCTACACCTGCGCCGAGGCCATGGCCGCCGGGCGCGCAGTGGTCGCGACAACGGAGGGCGCATCGCGAGAGTTGATCGGCGAGACCGACGCCGGCGTGATCGTCCCCCCGGGGGACCCCGACGCGTTGGCTGACGCCCTCATCCCCCTCCTGCGCGAGAGCGACGCCCGCCTCGCCGCCCGCGGCGCCATCGCACGCGACCGCGCCCTCGCCCACTGCGACCCCGACGCCATCGTCCGCGCTCGCCTCGATCTCTACGCCGCCGCCATCGAACGCGCGGCGGCCGGCCGCGTACACGACGCGGCCTCCCGTCTCGAGTTCTGGCGCAAGGCGCGCGAGGCCGCCGCGTTCGGCGTCTCCGCGTTCCCCGCGCCCGCCCTGCCCGCGCAGGTCGCCCACTGGCTCACCAAGGAGACCGCCGCATGATCGGCGCCATCCCCGCTCCGCCCGCGCCCGCCCCTGCCGCCGCGACGCCCGCCGGCCCCAAGACGCTGCGCCTCGGCGTCGGCGTGAGCCCGCCCGGCGCGGACGGCAAGCTCCGCCTCGTGCGCGGCGGCTGCTGGGCCCGATTCTTCGGCGAGTACGAGATGCCCGGCGAGGGCGCGCTCGACGTCCTCGAGTACGTCATGACACGCCTCGGCGCGACGCCGCGCGCCGTCGAACTCCACGGCGCCCCCGCCGCCTGCCTGCTGCCCGCCCTGTGGCTCCGCACCATCTGGCTCGACGCCGACGCGACGATCTCCATCGTGTGGCCCGAGGTCGGCGCGCCCGGCGAGGACCCGCGCGAGCAACTCGCCGCCCGCCTCTGCTGCGCCATCGTCAACCACGTCGCCTGCCCCGACGAGCCCCTCGCCGAGGAACGCTGGGGCATCCGCTGCGGCGGCCAGCGCCCGGCCGGGCCCGCGGCGTTCGACCACATCCTCGCCATGCTCGACCTGTGGGACATCCGCGGCGGGGGCGGGCCCGGCAAGTTCTCCTTCGAGTGGCTCGCGCGCACACGCGCCGCCATCGAGCGGTGCGCCGACGAGGGCAAGACCACCGTCGCGCTCTACGGCGCCGGGACGCACACCCGCGCCCTCGGCCCCGTGCTGCTCGAGCCGCGCGTCCGCGTCGCGTGCATCATCGACGACAACCCCGCGCGCCACGGCCAGCGCCTGTGGGGCTACCCCATCGTCTCGCAGCAGGAGGCGAAGGCGATGGGCGTGCAGGCGGTGATCCTGTCGGCCAACTCCTTCGAGGACAAACTCTGGGCGGGCAGCGCGCCGCTGCGCGAGGCGGGCGTCGAGGTCATCCGGCTCTACACCGAGGGGAGCGACGCGTGAACCTCTTCGACGCCGACGCCTACGAGATGCTCGCCCGGTTCATCCCGCGAGACTCCGACGCCGTGTTCGTGGACGCCGGCGCGTGCTACGGCGCCGCGTCCGAGCGCCTGCTGCACGTCTTTCCCAATGCGACCGTGCACGCGTTCGAGCCTCTGCCCGGCCCCTGGCCCGACCTCTCGCGCCGCGCCGGCGCGCTGCCCGGGCTGCGACCCGTGCGCGCCGCGCTGGGCAGCATCACGGGCGAGATCGAACTCCGCTGCAATGTGGAAGTCGGCACCTCCAGCAGGTTCGCACCCACCGACCGCTACCTCGCGTACTGGGGCGACAAGCTCCGCGCCGCCTCCGTCGCGCGGGCCCCTTGCTGGAGCCTCGACGACTGGGCCGCCGACAACGGCGTCGACCGCGTCGACGCCATCAAGATCGACGTGCAGGGCATGGAGTTGGACGTCCTCCGCGGCGCCGACCGCCTGCTGCGCGAGTCCGTCGTCGGGGTCTACTCCGAGGCTCAGCTCACGCCCCTCTACGAGGGCGCGGCCACCTTCTCCGACATCGACCTCTTCCTGCGCGACCGCGGCTTCGCGCTGCACCAGATCAACGAGATTTTCAGCAACGGCCCCGAGCGTCAGTCCACCTGCTGCGACGCCACCTGGGTGCGGGCCGACGCCCTGAGCGCCCTGTGCCGCCGCCTCGACGACACCGGCGCCC
>CAYVSR010000087.1:0-8771 GCA_964453125.1 uncultured Phycisphaeraceae bacterium
GGGGGCGGACGGCGCGGGCGTGCGCGCGGGAAAAGCGAGGTCGCTCGCTTGACGGTGGGCGGGTTCAATGGCTGGGCGGCCGATCGGCGCGGGTTACGGGACGCGCGGGGTGATCGGCTGACGAGGGCGTGCGCGTGCGCGGTCCGAGAGCGCGCGGGCGCGGGTTATTCGCCGGGCTCGATGGTGACCGTGAGGCGCTTGGAGCGGAACTGCTCGCGGTACAGCTCCGCGCGCTCCTTGTGGGTCACCAGGAGGAGGGCGACGCCGGTCTTGTCGGCCTCGACGGTGCGCTGCACGGCCTCGTCCTTGTTGAGAGGCGTGAGTTCCGTGATTGTGCGCACGACGGAGAGCACGTCGTTGACGTCGTCGTTGTGCAGCAGAACCTTGTAGGGCGGGAGGCGGTCGACGCGCGGCGGCGCGGTCTTGGGGCGCGTGGCCACGGCGGTGGCCGCGCCGGCGCCCTCGCCCTGGGTGGGCGCGGTGTCGGCGTGGGGGTTCACGGTGTCCTTGTCGTCCATCGGCATCCGAGGAGTCCCTCCTCTCACGAGTCCGGCCCCTGTGGGGGGCACGATGCAAAACTGTACCCCGGAGTCGATGCCCGTCCACTCCAAATCCCGCGCGGGATGCGGGAAGACTTCTGCAACGGCGCCCGCGCCCGGGGCGGCGCCGGCCCGATGGGGAAAAACATCGGCGAAATCGGCCCCGAATGATGAACGCCCGCGAGCGGCGGCGCGCGCGGGCGGGGGGCTCAACTCCTTGTTCGGGGCGGCGCCGGCGCGGTTTCGGCCGGGCGCCGGGCTGTCGGGATGGCAGGCCACGGAAGGGTGAGTTCGGGCTCACGCGCCGGCGACAAATCGGGACATGCCACGCACGGCTATGACGCTCTGCCCGACGCCGGGGGCGCTGCGGGTGGAGGGCGGGTTGGGCTTGGCGCCGTCGGCGATGAGATCGAGCAGAGAGGCGAGGTCGCGGTGGTCGAGGTCGCCGTCGCCGTTGATGTCGGTGACGATCGTGCCCTGCGAGCCGGCCTTGCGCGTCTCGACGAAGAGGCGGAGATCGGCGGTGTTGAGGGCGCCGTCGCGGTTGAGGTCCGCGCGGCAGGCGGGATTGAGGTCGCGGTCATCGAAGGTGTTGGCGGTGATGGATTGGGTGGGCGGCGCCGCGACGGCGCGGGGGCCGGCGAAGACGGCGATCGCCGCGGCTATGACGGCGGGCGCGAGACGGGGGATACGGGGGAGCATGCGGACCTCCTTGGCCGCGAGGAAATCGCGGCGCTCGGAGGGGATCGGCGTGCGTGGTGACCGGCTGGTGGCGGGGCGGCGCGCGCGGGCCTCGTGCGCGAGAGCGGTGCGGCGGGCGCGAGCGCGTTCGGCTGCGCGGGGCGTGGGGGCGAGAATCGCGAAGGAGTGCGGCCCGCGCGTTGACAGGGCGCGGCGCGAATCGGAGCGCGCGGTTCGCGGGCCGAGAAGAACGGTCCTGGCGTGCGAGAGGCGACGGCCCGAGAAGCGGCGCGCTGCGCCCGATGGTTCTCAGACCGCGGGCGCGCCGGCGCGCAGCGATGCGGACGTGCCGGTCGAGCGGCGCACGGGCGCGGCGGCGACGGGCTCGCCCGGGGCGCCGGCGGCGAATTCTTCGCCGAAGCGCACCAGGCGGAAGGAGTTGGCGATGACGAAGACGTCGCCGACGAAGTGGTAGACGACCGCGAACCCGATGGCCAGCGAGCCGGTGGCGGCGAGCACGAGGCCGATGAGGGCGATGACGATCGACGCGATGATGTTCTGGGCGATCACGCCGCGGGTCTTGCGCGCCAGTTCGATGAGGAAGGGGATGCGCGAGAGGTCGTCGCGCATGAGGGCGACGCCGGCGGAATTCGTGGCGATATCCGACCCGCCCAGGCCCATGGCGACGCCGACGTCGGCGGCGGCGAGGGAGGGGCCGTCGTTGATGCCGTCGCCGACCATCATGACTCGCCGCCCCGCCGCGGACAGCGAGCGGATCAGCGCGTGCTTCTCTTCTGGCAGGCACTCGGCCTCGACGCGGTCCACGCCGACTTGCTGGCCGACGCGCCGGGCCACGGCGAAGCGGTCGCCGGTGTAGAGGGCGACCTCGCGGACCTCGAGTTCGCGGAGGCGCTCGACCACGCCCTTGGCGTTGGGGCGGACGCGGTCTTCGAGGCCCACGGCGCCGAGGTAGCGGCCGGCGCGCATCACGTGCACGCCGGTCATGCCCTCGATCTTCTCTTCAACACTCTTCACTTCGCCGGCGATGGAGGGGTCGAGTTCGACGAGCCAGGCGGAGCGGCCGGCGAGCGTCTCGCCCGAGGGGGTGTGGGCGCGCACGCCCCTGCCGTGGATTTCTTCGTACTTCGCGACGGCGGCGGGCTGGACGCGCGCTTGCCTGGCGGTGGTGAGGATGGAGCGTGCGAGGGGGTGGTTGGACTGCTGCTCGGCGTCCGCCGCGGCCTGCAGGAGGTCGACGCCCTCGACGCCGGAGGCGGGCGCGAGGCGCGAGACGGCGAACACGCCGGTGGTGATCGTGCCCGTCTTGTCGAGCACGACGGTGTCGATGTTGGCGGAGGCCTCGAGGTACGAGGTCTGCTTGATCATGATGCCCAGGCGCGCGGCGGCGGCGAAGGCGGCGACCATCGCGGTGGGGGAGGCGAGCAGCAGCGCCGAGGGGCACACCACGACCAGCACGGTGATCGCGGTGGTGGTGGCCCGCGCGACGACCTGCGGGTCCTTCGACTGCATCATCAGGTACCACACGAGGCCGGCGGTCGAGAGGGCGACGGGCACGAAGTACGCCGCGACCTGCTCGATGAGGAGTTGGCGCGGCGTGCGGCTGGACTCGGCCTCGCGGATGAGCTGGGTGACCTTGCCGATGGTGGTGTCGGCGCCGACGGAGGTGGCGCGGACATCGAGTGCGCCGGTGAGGTTGGTGGTGCCGGCGTAGACGAGCGAGCGGTCCTGCACCTCGGCGGGCACGGCTTCGCCGGTGAGGGAGGCCTGATTGATGCTCGAGGCGCCGCCGATGACCACGCCGTCGACGGGCAGGTTCTCGCCGGGGCGGACGCGGACGACGTCGCCGACGCGGACCTCGCCGAGTGGGACCTCGCGCTCGGCGCCGCTTTCGAGGATTCGCGCGGTGTCGGGGGTGAGGCCGACGAGTTGTTCGATGGCGCGCTGGGCGCCCCACGCGGTGCGCCGGACGACCTGATCGGCGATGAGGAGGATGAAGGCGAGGAAGCCGGCGACCTCGTACTTGCCGGTGGCGAGGGCGGCGATAATCGCGAGCGAGGCGAGGGTGGAGGAGGTGGGCCTGCCGCGACGGAGTTCTTCGAAGGAGGACTTGAAGAGCGGGAAGCCGAGGAGGAGTGCGCCGACGGCGGCGGGGATGAGGGCGATCTCGGTGGCGTTGCCGAGCCATCGGGCGATGGTGGTGGTGAGGACGAGCACGCCGCCGATCAGGTAGACGACGATCCAGCGCTCGAGGTCGATCTCGTGGTGCGAGCAGCAGGCGTCCCCGCCGGGGCGGAGGACGGGGTTCTCGGGGGCGTCGGTGTCGCCGCCGATCGTGTGGGTGTGGCGGTGGTCGTGGGTGTGCGTGTGGGCCATGTGTGCGATTGACTCGTCCGCGGGAGCGCGGCCTTTATAGTACGGGCCGAGCCGAGGGCCGGGTTCACCGGCGCGCGAGGTCGGCGCCGGCGCGGTTCGCCGGTCCGGGGGAGCAAGGGAGCCCGATGGAAGTCCGCCGGATCACCGTGTTGGGCGACGGCCAGATGGGGCTCGTGTGCGCCGCCCTGCTGGCGGAGCAGCGCTTCGAGGCGCCAGGCGCCTCCCGGCCGGTGGCGCCCGAGGTGCGCCTGTGGGGGCATGACCGGGCGGAGCTGGGGCTGCTGGCCCAGCGCCGGCGGTCGTCGCGCCTGGACGGGTTCCTGCTGCCCGAGGGTGCGGCGGTGACCCCCGACGATGAGGAGGCGCTGGCGGGGGCGGACCTGATCGTGGCGGCGATCCCGACGCAGCACGCGCGGAGCGTGTGGGAGCGGTTGGCGCGCCACGTGCCGCTGGGCGTGCGCGTGGTGAGCGTGGCGAAGGGGATCGAGAACGGGACGCTGCTGCGTCCGACGCAGGTGATCGCGGAGGCGCTGGGCACGCGGGCGCGGAGCGTGGGGTCGCTGTCCGGGCCGACGATCGCGCCGGAACTGGCGCGTCGGCTGCCGGCGACGATGGTGGCGGCGTCGGAGGACGAGGCGTACGCCGTGGTGTTGCAGAAGTTGTTCGCGGCGAGTTGGATGCGGGTGTACACGAACACGGACCTGGTGGGGGTTGAACTCGCGGGGGCGGTGAAGAACGTGATCGCCATCGCGGCGGGCGCGCTGGACGGGCTGCACGCGGGGTACAACGCGAAGAGCGCGCTGCTGGCGCGCGGGCTGGCGGAGATCGCGAGGCTGGGCGCCGCGATGGGGGCGAGGCCGGAGACCTTCTTCGGCGTGGCGGGGGTGGGGGACCTGGCGACGTCGTGCTTCTCGCCCGAGGGGCGGAACAGGAGCCTGGGCGAGGCGCTGGGTCGGGGCGAGCGGCTGGAGGACTATCTGCAGCGCACGCGCAGCGTGGTGGAAGGCGTCGCGACGACGAGGAGCGTGATGGACCTCGCGAAGAAGCACGGGGTGGAGATGCCGATCGCGGGGGCGGTGCACTCGGCGCTGTTCGAGGGCGTGGACCCGATCGAGGCGATCACGGGGCTGATGAGGCGGGATATGAAGGCGGAGAGGGTGGGGTGAGAGTTGCCAAACTCTTGACGAGGGTGGCGCGGCGGAACGCGGCGAACCAGATAAGGATGGAACGCATGAGATCGCATCGTTGGACGTGCCTGACAGCCGGGTTGTTCGTGAGCGTCACCGCGTTGGCTTGGGACTGCCCCGGCCATCGGATGATCACGCTGCTGGCGCTCGATGCGCTGCCGGAGGGGGCGCCATCGTTTCTTCGTGATGAAGAGACGCGGAAGATGGCGGCGTCGCAGGCGTGCGAGCCGGATCGGTGGCGGGGGGTGGCGTCGCTGTATCTGAAGCACGAGAACGACCCGGATCATTACATCGACGCCGAATTGCTGGAGCAGTTCGGGCTGTCGCTGCGGACGCTGCCGCACCTGCGGAACGAGTATCTGCGGGCGATGGCGCTGGCGAAGCACGAGCACCCGGAGCGGATCGAGAAGTACGACGACTCGAAGGACCCGGCGCGGACGCAGGAGTGGCCGGGGTTCGCGCCGTACGCGGTCGCCGAGCACTACGCGAAGCTGCAGGCGTCCTTCCGCGTGCTGGCGATCCTGGAGCGGCTGAACGACCCGGTGCGCGCGGCGCAGTCGGCGCAGGCGCGGGCGAACGTGGTGTACGAGATCGGGGTGCTGAGCCACTTCGTGGGGGATCTGTCGCAGCCGCTGCACTGCACGAAGCACTTCAACGGCTGGGCGGGCGAGAACGCGAAGGGTTACACGACGTCGAAGGGGTTCCATTCGAAGATCGACGGAGGCGTGATCGCGGCGCAGGGGATCAACTACGAGGGCCTGAAGGCCGCGCCGGCCGCGGCGCCGACCGTCAACGCGAAGAACCCGTGGGAGGACGTGCTGGGCTACATCGAGCGGTCGCTGGCGCTGGTCGAGCCGCTGTACGACCTCGAGAAGCGGGGCGCCCTCGAGGGACCGGAGGGCAAGGCGTTCATCGAGGAGCGGCTGCGCGTGGGCGGGGCGATGCTGGGCGCGATGATCCGCGGGGCGATGGAGTCGTCGGCGCCGAGCGAGAAGGACGTGGCGGACTTCGTGCGGTTCGACAAGTACGACGGGGCCAAGGCGTATTCGGCGCCGGCTGCGCCACCGGCGGCGACCCCGGCGACTCCCGCGGAGCCCGCGAAGCAGCCCTGAATGGCGCCCGGCGGGTCGATGGCGGCGCATCGCCTACGCTTTCGCACATGCGCTTCACGTTCCTGGGCACGGGCACCTCGGCGGGCGTGCCGGTCATCGCGTGCGACTGCGAGACGTGCACGAGCGAGGACCCGCGCGACCAGCGGACGCGCACCGGCGCCGTGCTTCGGTGGACGGACGCCGGCGGCGTGGAGCGCGTCGCCCTGCTCGACACCACGCCGGACCTGCGCCAACAGGCGCTGCGCCATCGGCTGACGCGCTGCGACGCGATTTTCTACACGCACAACCACGTGGACCACACGTTCGGCCTCGACGACGTGCGCCGGTTCAACGCGGTGATGAAGGCGCCCATCGACGTGTACGCCGAGCGCAACACGCTCGACGACCTGCGCCGCGTGTACCGCCACGTGTTCGAGCAGGAGAAGAACGTCAACAAGTCGTTCGTCGCCACGCTCATCGCCAACGAGATCGAGCCGGGCAAGCCGGTGGATGTGCACGGGGTGCGCTTCACGCCCGTCCGCCTGCTGCACGGGCGCCTGCCGATCGTGGGGTATCGCATCGAGCGTGCGCCGGGGGGGCCGGCGCTCGCGGCGCCAGCGGCGCACGGGCCGTCCGACGAGTTGTTGCCGATGGCGTACTGCACGGATGTGTCCGCGGTGCCCACGGAGTCGTGGCGGGCGCTGGCGGGGGTGCGGACGCTGGTGACCTCGGCGCTGCGCTACCGGAAGCACGCGACGCACATGACGGTGGACGAGGCGCTGGGCGTGGCGTCGGAGGTGGGGGCGGCGCGGACGTATTTCATTCATATGACGCACGACATCCGGCACGCGGACCTGGACCCGCGGTTGCCCGAGGGGGTGCGATTGGCGTACGACGGGCTCACGCTCGAGTAGCGGCGCCACTCGGGCCGCTCGTCAGCGCCTCGCTCAGCGCCCACAATCGTCCGGCCGCATCGGGGTCCGAAGCGCCGGGGGAGGGTGTCGCGCGCTCGTTGCCCACGAAGTACGCGCCGGTGACGCCCGAGACTTCGGCCGCCGTTGCGAGGCGCAGGAGGGGCGCCGCGCCCTCTTCCGCGCTGATCCCGCGCAGGCCCACGAAGCGGCGCATACACCAGCCGTACACGCCGTTGCCGCTCGAAAGACCGGTCACGACGAGCCCGGGGTGCACGGCGTTCGCGCTCACGCCGGCGCCCGCAAGCCTTCGCGCCAGCTCGGTGGTGAACAGGATGTTCGCGACCTTCGTCCTCGCGTATTGCAGGAACCCAGGGTGCGCCCACGGCGCCGCGAGGCTGTAGACCACGCTGGCCCACTCGCTGCGCGGGTAGCCTCCAAGGCCTCCTCGGCGCGCCTGGGGGTCGTCGAAGTTGAAGCCGGGGACGTCCTTCTGCGCATCCGACGAGATGTTGATGATTCGCGCCCCGGGCGTCGCCTCGATGACGGGCAGCAGGAGCGTGGTGAGCAGGAACGGCGCGAGGTGATTCACGGCGAGCGTCATCTCGACGCCGTCCACGCTTTCCCGGCGCACCGCGAACACCGCCCCGGCGTTGTTGACAAGCACGTCGAGGCGCCCGTGGTCGGCGAGGAACTCTCGCGCGAGACGGCGCACGTCGCTCTGCGAGGCGAGGTCGGCGCACAACGAGGTGACGCGCTGGTTCCCCGTCGCGGCGCGGATGGTCCCGATGCTCGCCGCGCACCTCTCCGGGCTGCGCCCCGCAACGACGACGGTTGCGCCCAGGCGCGCCAACTCGAGCGCCGTGACGAAGCCGATCCCCCCGGTCGCGCCGGTGACGAGGCAGGTCGAGTCCGTCATCGGGGTGCCGGGGCTGTGCATGGCTGGGCGGCGCCACGGTATCCGGGGCGGACTCTCCCTTGAAGCCCGGCGAGGGGAAGGGTCGATCGGAGCGTGTTCGGGCGGGGGCCCACGGCCCGGGCGGGGCGCGGTTCCCGCTATACTCTCGCCCCCCCTATGGCCAAGACACGCGAGATCAAGAAGCGCATCAAGGCGGTCGGCAACATCCGCCGGATCACCAAGACGATGCAGATGATCGCGACGGCGAAATTCGCCGCCGCGCAGGCCCGCGCCACGGCGACCAAGCCGTACACCGAGGGCGTCTTCGAACTCGTGACGGAACTGGGCGCCACGGCGGGGGACGTCTCGCACCCGCTGATCACGGGGCCGACGGGGGCGCAGGCCGGAGCAGCCAAGACGGCGCCCGAACTGCTGCTCGTCCTGACCAGCGACCGCGGGCTCTGCGGCGCCTACAACGGGTCGGTGCTGCGCGCCGCCATGCAGGTGTTCGAGGGCAAGGCGCGCGGGTCCGAACTCGTGCAGGTCGAGCTGGTCGGCAAGAAGGGCGTGGCGTTCCTGAGGTATCACGGCAGGCCGATCAGCAAGCAGCGCACGCTGGGCGACAAGCCCAAGTTCGAGGACATCGAGGTCATCGCGCAGGAGTACATGGACCGCTTCACGCGCGGCGAGGTCTCTGTGGTGCGGGTGGCGTACATGAAGTTCCTGAGTGTGGGCAAGCAGGTTCCCACGGTGATGCAGCTGCTGCCCCTGAAGCCCCCGGCGCCCAAGGCGGGCGAGGCGGGCGCGAAGAAGGGGGCGGGCGTGTCGTACGAGTTCACGCCCAACGCCGAAGAGCTGCTCGGCGAACTCCTGCCGGCGTCGGTGAAGGCCACGCTGCTTCAGGCGGTGAACGACGCGCTGGTGAGCGAGCACATCGCGCGCATGGTGGCGATGAAGGGCGCGACGGACAGCGCCGGCAAGATGGGCAAGGCGCTGACGCGGAAGTACAACCGCGCCCGCCAGGCCCAGATCACCACCGAACTCACGGAAATCGTGACCGGCGCCGCGGC
>CAYVSR010000088.1:0-8746 GCA_964453125.1 uncultured Phycisphaeraceae bacterium
CGCCAAGCGCCCTGCGGCCGGGTCTTAGCGGGCGAGAACGCCGCAGGCGAGGCCAGGAAGGCCCCGAGCAGGGCAAAGGGGAGCGCGAAAACGGAATGGGCGATCTTGATGTCCGATAGCATCAGCGATAGGCGTTGAATCGTCATGCTCATTAACCGTCGGTCGCGGATCGTTGATATAGTCAAGTCGAGTTGAGCATAATATCAAACCAGCTGCGTCGGTGAGAGAAACTATGCGGAGCGAAGACTTCACCAAACAAAGCCCTGGCAAGCTAGAGCGTACTGCGTTCACAGAGCGGTTCTGGGAGAAAGGCCTGCCTCAGTCGAGGCAAGTTGAAGGCGTGGCCTTCGTGCCCCACCCGCTGCCGCCGAACCTCGATCGCCCCCGGCTGCTCGACCGCTTGTACCCCATGTTGGAGATCGCCCTTCGCAACCTGGGCGTGCTGGACGGGGTGAGCCGGAATCTGCGGAACCCGCACCTGCTGATCGGCCCGTTCGTTCGTCGCGAGGCCGTGCTGTCTTCGAAGATCGAGAACACGCACGCTTCCGCGCAGCAACTGGCGCTGTTCGAGTTCGAACCGGGCGCCGTGCGGGAGCGGGACGAGGTCGGCGAAGTCTTCAACTACGTGCGCGCGCTTGAGCATGGCCTGCGGTCGGATCTGCCCGTCTGTCTTCGGCTGGTGCGAGAACTGCACAGCATTCTGCTCTCCGACGTGGCAAGGTATCGAGGAACGGCCGGCGCGTTTCGCACGTCGCAAAACGCGATCGGACGCGACGGGGCGAGATTCTCCGAGATGAAATTCGTGCCGCCGCCGCCGTCGCGCCTCCACGACTGTCTCAATCACTTCGAAAGGTACGTCAACACTCCGGACGGGCTGCCCCCGCTCGTCCGTATGGCCCTCGTGCACTATCAATTCGAGGCGATCCACCCGTTTGATGACGGGAACGGTCGCGTTGGTCGGCTCTTGATCCCGCTCATGCTCTGCGGCGGATCGCACCTTCAGAAGCCGCTGGTGTATGTCAGCGCGTTTTTCGAAGAGCACCGGGAGCGGTACGCCGACCTCCTCTACCGCGTGAGCACGGAGGGATGCTGGGAAGAGTGGATCGAGTTCTTCGTGAGCGCGGTGTCGACGCAGGCGGCCGACGCGCTCACGCGCGCCGAGGAACTCGCCGCGCTTCGCGAGCGCTACCGCGCGTTGGTCAAGGAAAAGAGGGCCTCAGGGCTGCTGCCGGCGATCATCGACGAGCTCTTTGTGCGTCCTTCGATCACGTCCGCCCGCGTGCAACAGCTGAACGGGGTGAATCCCCCGTCCGCCAACGCCGCATTGGAACGCCTGGTCTCCAAGGGCATCGTGGCGGAAGTGACCGGCCGAAAGCGGAATCGCGTCTTCGTCGCCCCGGAGATCCTGGGCGTGATCGAGCGGCCCTCGGGATCCGACGCGAACGCTCACACCACCCGGCCTTAGTCGGCGCCCCGCTCCTCCACCCCCGCCTCCTCCCACCTCGTCTTCAGCGAGTGCTCCACCCCCAGCAGGTCCAGAATCTTCCCCGCCATGAAGTCCACCAGGTCCTCCACCGTCCGAGGCAGCAGGTAGAACCCCGGGCTCAGCGGGCACACCACCGCCCCCGCCTGTGTCAGCGTCCGCATGTGCTCGATGTCGATCAGCGTCAGCGGCGTCTCGCGGTGCGCCACCACCAGACGCCGCCGCTCCTTCAGCGTGCACGCCGCCGCGCGCGTCAGCAGCGTGTCCCCCAGCCCGCAGGCGATCGCGTTGAGCGTGTGCGACGAGCAGGGCACGATCGCCATCCCGTCGTGCAGGAACGACCCCGACGCGACCGCCGCCCCGATGTCCTTGTCGTTGTACCGGGTGATCAACCCCAGCCCGGGGTCCCCTTCGGGCAGGCCGGCCAGGGCGGGAAGGCTGACCCCTTCCATCCCCAGCTCGTCGTGCAGGAGGCGCGCCCCGGGCGCCGTCACCACCAGGTGCACCTCGTGGCCGCTCGCCACCAGCAGCGAGACCACCCGCTGCGCGTACGGCGCGCCGGAGGCCCCTGAGATGCCGATCACGAAACGCATGCGGCGTGGGTGCGTCATTGGCCGACAATCCTAGGGCGCGACGCTGGGTCCACGCCGGGGTATGCTGCCGACACGATGCCGACGCGCCAGGAGATTTCGATGCGCCGCCACGATTGGATTCGACGTGTTCTCGCCGCGGCGGTCGCGGGGGCGGGCGCGCTCGCCGTCGCCGGCTGCGTGGGCTACGCCACCTCGCCCTCCAACACCAAGGCGCCCTTCGAGAAGCCCAGCCCCATCTACGCGGTGCAGGAGATCTGCGCCGCGTCCGTGGCGTACGTCGTCGAGAAGCACCCCATCGGCGGGCCCTACGCCGTCAATCTCCCCGCCGGTCTCTCGCGGACCGACTGCGAGCGCGTCATCCGCCTGATCAAGGACGAGAACGCCCGCCTCCTGACGACCGAGACGCTCTCGCTGCCCATCGTGCACGTCGAGACGGTGAGCGTGATAGGCGACGGCGCCACGTCGCGCGTCTTCCGACCCGTCGGCCTCAGCGCCGTGCAGGCCGGGCGCGACGGCGCCATGCCCACCGGCCCCACCTCGCTCACCCAGTCGATGGAGCTTCATGTCCGAGGCGGGCTGCGACCGTGGCACGTCATCGCGATGCGCGGCCTGATGCTCGGCGCGCTGGCCACCCCCGAACTCAACATCATCCCCGCGGATGGTGAGCCGACCGCCGCGCCCGAGCCCACGCCGGAGCCCGTCCCGGAAAGCACGCCCGCCGCCCCCGGCGCCTGACGCGCGACCGCCGCGACCCATGACCAGCAAGCCCGCTCACGCCGACGCCACCCCGACGCCCCCGCTCGCCGATGCGCGCGTCTACATCCCCGGCCAGCGCGTGCGCGTGACGCAGCAGATCGCGCGCCCGCGCCAGGGGCAGTCGATCACCTTCGAGGGCGTCGTCGTCCGGTTCGGACAGCAGAAGACCGGCTCGTGGTTCGCCCACTCGAAGGACGACCGCCTCTGGCTCGACCGGCTCGAGATCCGAAAGGACGACGGGGAGATCGTGGTCTGCAATCTCGACCGGTACAGCCGCGTCGAGGCCATCGACGCGCCGGGCGTCCGCTGACGACACGATTTGTGCGCGCGCCGCGCGCCCCTAGCCCGGGGTGAAATCCGATGTCGCGAAGATTTTTTTCCGCCCTTGCCATCGGCGTTTTTGCGCGCGCCCCCCGGCCGGCGACCTCGCCTGTGCGCACGGATCGGGCCTCTCGCCCCATGGTGGAGGCACGACCACATGGCGTACTCGCTCGCTCCCTTCCGTGACACCGGCCTGGATGAGCCCCTGCTGCGCCGCCTGCTCGCCGAGCACGACGCCGCGCTACCCGGCCTGCGCCGCCTGTGGGCCTACTACCGAAACCCGGCGGCGTGCGGGTATCGGCCCGGCGACGCGGGGCGCACGCGCTTGGCGCAGGAGGCAGGCCTGCCCCGACGCCTGACCGGCGCCAGAGCGCGGACGGACGACGACCGTGCGCCGGCGCGCGAGATCGTGATCGAGAACGACATCGCGTGGCGCGTCCACGCGATGGTGGACTTCATGTTCGGCCGCCCGGCGACGATCGTGTCGAACGCGCCCGACGAGGGGCGCCGGCGCGAGATCGAGCGCCTGCTCGACGCGGTCCTCGAGGCCTCCGGCGGCGTGTCGCTGCTGCAGGACGCGGGGCTGCTGGGCGCGGTGTACGGCCACGTCGATTTCGTGCTGCGCGCCGACGAACTCTTCCGGGCGCAGGGCGTGCAGGGCGCGGTCTCGGGGGGCCGCGCCCTCGCCCTGGCGCCCCTGTGCCGCGTCGAGATCGTCGAGCCGCAGCGCGCCATCCCGCTGCTGAACCCGTCCGACTACCGGCGAATCGACGCGTACATCGTGCGGTACACGCGCCAGGAGAGCGCGGCGGCGGAGGAACCGGCGCGCCGATTCCTGCCGGGGCTGCGCCCCTTCCTGGCGTACGCCGAGGCGGCGCCGGCGAAGCGCAAGACGAGCGAGGTGATCGAGATCGTGTCGGCGACGCACCGGCAGCGCTACGAGGGCGGGCGACTGGTGGAGGACGCGCCGCACGCGCTGGGGGCGCTGCCCGTGGTGCACGTGCAGAACGCGCCGCAGCCCTTCGCATTCGAGGGGCTCAGCGAGGTCGAGCCGCTCATCCCGCTGCAGGACGAGTTGAACACGCGCCTCTCTGATCGAGCCAACCGCGTGACGCTGCAGTCGTTCAAGATGCTGCTGGCCAAGGGCATCGAGGGCTTCGCCGATGCGCCCGTCGGCCCCGGGCAGGTGTGGAGCACCGACAACACCGAGGCGAGCGTCGAGGCGTTCGGGGGCGACGCGGCGTCGCCGAGCGAGGACCGGCACATCGAGGAACTGCGCGAGGCGCTCGACAAGACGTCGGGCGTGACGCCGGTGGTCGCGGGCGTGCTGACCAAGATCGGCAATCTGTCGAGCGAGAACGCGCTGCGCGTGACGCTGCTGGGCATGCTGACCAAAACCGGTCGCAAGCGCGTGTCGTACGCCCGCGGCATCGCGGACCTGTGCGCGCTGATCCTGCGCGCGTTCGACGAGGCGGGCGTGTACCCGACCGACGAGGCGGAGCGGGCGGTGCGCGTGGTGTGGCCCGACCCGCTGCCTCGCGACGAGCGCGAGCGCCTGGAGGCGGCGCGGGCCAAGCGCGACCTGGGCGTGCCGCAGGACCGCGTGCTCGCCGAACTCGGCTACGCCCCGGGCGACGAGGGGGTGGCGTAGGCAGATGGCAAATGGCCAAGCAGCAAAGCAGCAAAGCAGCAAATCAGCAGGCACGCCGCGCTGAGCGCTGAGCACCGAGCACTGAGCACCAAGCGCTGAGCACCACTCGCTTCTGGAGGAACACATGCCGGACGGAACAGGCGAAGGGGATCCGCCTCCCTCGGGGGGCGAAGGGATGGGGATCGAGGCGGCGCCGGTCACGGAGGACCAGCGGTGGCGCAAGCGGGCGATGGACGCGGAGGAGCGTGCGGCGGAACTGGAGCGGGCGCTGGAGGCGGCGCACCGGGAACGCGAGGCGGCGCGACAGGATCTCGCGGCGGCGCGCGAGGCGATCGACGCGTGCGAGCGCGGGCGCCAGATGGACCGGGCCCTGTGGGAGGCGGGCGCCGCGGACGTGGAGACCGCGCGGCTGCTGACGGAACTCGCCGTGTCGCGCATGGAAGCGCCCGACGTGCGCGCGGCGGTGGCGGACCTCGCGCAGGCCAAGCCGTGCCTGTTCGGGCGCCGGCCGGCCGCGCCCGGCGCCCTCGGGACGACCGCGCGGGCGCTCGCGGGCGCGTCTGGGGCGCGCCTGCCCGACGGGCCCGGCGCGCCGGACATGAGCGCACTCGCCGAAGAGGCCGCACTGTCCGGAGACCGCGCGGCGCTCCTCCGCTACCTCCGGCTCCGACGGTCGAGGGGGTAGGGGGGCAAATCGCAAAGCAGCAAAGCAGCAAAGCAGCAAATCAGCAAATCAGCACAGCAGCAGACACGCAGCGCTGAGCACCGAGCGCTGAGCACCGAGCACCGAGCACTGAGCACGAAGCGCCGAGCGCTTCCACCCGGGGGATTCACATGCCGTTCACCGGGAAAGCCACGTATTCCGCCGGGACCGACCTGCCCGAGATCGCGGAGGATGTCAGCGACATCATCGGGATCGTCTCGCCGTTCGAGACGCCCCTGCTCGACCACCTCGGCGACCCCAAGGGCGCCGCGCGCAGCACCGTGCACGAGTGGCTCGAGGACTCGCTCCTGCCCAACACGGACCAGATCAACCAGACGACCTTCACGCCCAGCCCGACCGCGGCGACGGCGATCACCGTGGACAACGGCGCGAGGTTTCAGGTGGGCGACCAGGTGCGCCCGGCCGTCGGCGCCGAGGTGATGCTCGTCACCGCCGTCGCGGGCAACGTGCTGACCGTCACGCGCGGCTACGGCGGCACGGCGCCGGCGACGCTGGCCGACAACATGGGGCTCCTCATCCTGGGCAACGCCGCGCTCGAGGGCGACTCGCGACCCGCCGCACGGTTCACCAACCGCGTGCGCCGCCAGAACTACACGCAGATCTTCACCGCGGGCATCGAGGTCAGCGGCTCGAGCCTGGCCACGCGCCAGCTCGGGGTGGCCGACGAGATGGACTGGCAGAAGCAGGAGAGGGTGCGGGAACTGCTGCGCGACCTCGAGAACTGCGTGATCAACGGCGTCGCCCCGGCCGCGACGGCGCAGGGCTCGTCCACCGTGCGCCGCACGATGCGCGGCGCCCTGGCGTCGATCGTGACCAACCGGTTCGTGCCCAACACCGGCGGCATCCCCGCGGGCGAGGGCGGCGCGCTCAACGTGCTGACCGAGACGGTCCTCAACGCGTGCATGCGCCGCGTGTGGGAGAGCGCCAGCGCCCGGCTCGACACGATCGTCGTGGGCGGGTTCCAGAAGCGGCGGATCAACTCGTTCATCACCGGCCACGTGGGGTACACGCCGCCGGACACGAAGTACCGCGAGCTGGTGGGGGTGTACGAGAGCGACTTCGGCGTGGCGCGGGTGATCCTGTCGCGCTGGGTCCCGGCGGACACCATCCTGCTGCTCGATTCGAGCCGCATCGACGTCATGCCGTTGAGCGGGCGCTCGTTCCACTTCCAGAAGCACGGTCCGAGCGGCGACAGCCAGGCCGGGCAGATCATCGGTGAGTACACGATGGAGTTCAGGAACGAGGCGGCGCACGGCGTGATCACGGGGCTGGCGACGGCCTGAGCGCGGGCGAGCGGGGGATGCCGCGCGCGAGCGCCTTCCGGGGCGCATCGCGCGCCGGCGCCCGCCCGCGGCGCCAGCGCGTCGCGGGCGGGATTGACGGTGATGAGGCGGGAGATCGGGCGCCGCGGCGCCGGGGGTGCACGCATGAGTTTCGCGACGGATCGTGACCTGCTGGCGCTGGAGCCGGCGTTGTTCAGGGAGGTTGTGTGGTCGTCCCAGAAGCTGGCGGAGGCCGCCGGCGTGACGGTCGCGGGATCGACGCTCACCGCGCCGGGGGCGGACTTCGTCGGCGCCGGCGTGGGCGAGGGGCACGTGGCGCTGGTGAACGGGGTGGCGCACGAGGTCGTCGCGCGCCAGAGCGCCACGGCGCTGACGGTGTCGAGGCTGCGTGAGGAGCCGTCAGGGCCGCCCGTTCCGCCCGCGCCGGCGAGCGGCGCGACGCTGGTGGTGGCGACGTTCGCGCCGCAGATACGCATCGTGCACGAGCAGGTGATGCGGGCGCTGGGGATCGAGCCGGCCGGCACGCCGGGCGCGCCCGCGCAGACGGCGCCGTGGGCGCTGACGGAGCAGAGCATCGTGAACCCGCGGGCGCTGGCGCGCGCGGAAGCGGCGGGGGCGCTGCACCTGATCCTGAGCGGCGCCGCGGCGCTGGTGGGGGATGACTCGCCCCTGTGGGCGAAAGCGGCGGCGTACCGCGAGCGGTTTGCGGCCGAGCGGCGCCGGGCCTGCGCGCTGGTGGACCTGGATGGCGACGGCGTGGCGGACGCGGTGCGCCGCGTGAGCGTCTCGCGGCTCGAGCGGGCGTGAGCGATGAGACGGAAGGAGAGGCGATGCTGTTCCTGAACCCATCGGAGGTGACGCTGCTGGGGGCGCCGCTGCGCGACGTGCGGTCGCTGGCGGTGGACCGCGTCGCGGCGCGGGCGGTGACGGAGTGGAGCGACGCGGGGCCGCACGCGGTCTTCGCGGACGTGCCCGAGCAGCGGGTGACGATCGTGATCTCGCGCGACGTGGCGGCGGACGAGCCGGCGGGGGTGCGCCCGGGGGACCAGGGGGCCATTCTGTTCAGCGCGGGCGCGGGGCTGGACCAGGCGGGCGTGCGGTCGTACAGCGCGACGGTGGTGGCCCTGCGCGTGGCGCACAGGCTCTCGCGCAGGGGCGGGGCGGCGCAGGAGATCGAGCTGCTGGCGCTGTCGCCCACGGGCGCGGCGGACCCGATCGTGGAGAGCGAGGTGGCGCCGTGAGCACGCACGCGGGGCAGAGCCTGTTCAATTCCGGGCCGCACCGGTTCGCGCCGAGGTCGATGGGCCGGCTGTGGGTCCCGCCGCTGACGCTGGACACGCTGCAGGACCTGACGACTGTGTTCACGACGAACCTGGAGGTGTCGCTCCGCCAGACGGGCCGGCTGATCGGTTCGAGCGAGTCGGACCTGTGGTCGCAGGTGGAGACGATCCGGGCGCGGTGCGAGGCGAAACTCTTCGGCACGCTGGTGGACAACGCGGGTCGCTCGTGGGTGAACATGACGCTGCTCACCTTCCGACCCGCGGACCGCGCCGACCGTGGGCGGGTGATCAGCCTGGCGTACACGGCGGATTACGTGCGGCTGGGCTGATGCGGCGCGCGGCCGGCGAGAGGAGGGAGCGATGGATCCGGAGGCGCTGGGGCAGTTTGTGCAGTTCGGCACGGCGGGGATGGTCGCGTGGATGTGGCTGAGCGAGCGCCGGGCGGCGGCGGTGCGCGAGCGGGAGATCGCCGAGGCGCACGCCCGGCTGATGGAGCAGCGCGTGCATGTGGATGCGCTGCTGCGCGTGGCGCAGGAGACGGCGCGGGCGTGCGCGGCGCTGGAGGCGGGGCAGCGCGCCATCGGCGCCGCGGTCGATCGAATCGCGGACGCGGTGTGCTCGGGGCGGGCCGCGCCGCCCGCGGGCCAGGGTGCGC
>CAYVSR010000089.1:0-8717 GCA_964453125.1 uncultured Phycisphaeraceae bacterium
GCCTTGGGGTTGGGCGCCGCGGCGGCGAAGTAGGGGATCTCGGCGAGCAGGCAGACGCCGGACATGCCGCGCTCGGCCGCGGCGGCGAGGAGGACGCCGTTGAGGCCGCTGATCTGGCCCTCCTGCATCGGGCGCACCTCGGCGCGGCGCAGTTCTTCGAGCGTCGCGGGGTCTGTGGCGACGCAGGCGACCTTGGGGTCGGCCGACGGGTGCATGGAGGAGGCCATCGAGGCGAAGGTGATGACGCGCGTGACGCCCATCGCGGCGGCGGCGTCGAGCAGGCTGTTGGCGTAGGCGTACACGCTGGCGGTGGGCTGGGCCTCGGCGAGAAAGACGAACAGGTCGCGCCCCGCGCCCGGGTTGGTCCACCGGAAGAACCCGCCGCGCGGCAGGCGGGCGGTGTTGATCAGCCCGGCGCTGATCGTGACCTCGTTGATGTCGAAGTGGGCGCCAGGCGCCAGTTCACCGGCCTCGCGCATCGCGAGTTTCTGGACGAGGTAGCCCGCGGCGATGATGGCCACGTTGCCCATGCCCGGCCACGCCGCGATGAGCGAAGCCCCGGCGGGATTGGACTGCTCGGCCATGCTCGCCTCCGTCGTGCGCGGGCCCGTTCGACCCGCGGTTGGAGGATAGACTGGCGCGGACCGATAGTGGAGACGCGCATGCCAATGGACCGAGCCACGATGAAGGAACGCTTACGAAGCCGCGCGAGCGGCGCGTGAATCGCGGCCCCGTGGCGGAACGGCAGACGCAGCGGACTTAAAATCCGCTTCCGCGCGAGCGGAGTGTGGGTTCGACTCCCACCGGGGCCACTTGGCACATGGACGTCGAGAATCGGGGGCGTACGCCGCGGGGTGTGCGCTCGATTACTTCGGCCCGGGCGGAGGCGCTGCCGGCGCCGCGGGCTTTACGGCGCCGACCAGAGCGATGCTCGAGCGCTTCGCTGGGGCCAGCAGAGCCGCGTGGCAGGCGCGGAGGTCTTGCTCGGTGAGGTTCTCGAGGGCGGCGTCGAGCATGGCGGCGTCGTAGCGCATCTGCTCGCGACGGCCGATGGAGAACGCGGCGCCGTAGACGTTCATCGAGGCGACCTGGTCGGAGAGGGGGGAGAGGCCGAGGAAGGGGCCGACCATGGTGCGGACGCGGGTGCGTTCCTCGGCGGTGACGGGGCCCGTGCAGGCCTGGTCGATCATGTCGTCGAGGCGTTTGGTGGCGGCTTCGAGGGTCTCGTTAGGCTCGTGGGGGATGCTGATGAAGAGCATGTTGGGGTCGTCGAGCACGGGGTGGGCGACGGGGGGCAGTTGCGTGGCGGGCGGGGCGCCGGGCTTGAAGAGCTTGGCCTGGAGGCGCGAGACGACGATGAGCGTCGCGGCGTAGTGGGGGGCGCCGGGCGTGGGCACGTTGAAGCCGGCCAGCGATGCGGCGGGCGAGCCCGCGGGGAGGAGGGGCAGCGTGAGCGTCTCGCTCTTCACGCCGGCCTTGCTCTCGCGGCGCGCGGGGGCCTTCTGGCCAGAGGGCAGCGGCTCGAAGATCTGGCGCACGAGGGCGTGGGCTTGATTGACGTCGATGCCGCCGACGATGCAGAGGGTGGCATTGGCGGGCTTGTAGAACTTCAGTCGCTCGCGGGCCTCGTCGAGCGTAATGCTCTTGATCTGTTCGATCACGCCGCCCTTGCGGGCGCCCTCGGGCGCGGGTCGGACGCGCGAGCGGGCCTCGTTGCGCGCGGCGAGGGAGGGGATTCCCGCGTACATGTTCGCGAGTTCGAGGTACATCCGCGGCTTCTCGCGGTCGAGGTCGGTCTGCTCGATGGTCGGGCCCTTGAGGCGCGCGGCGGCGTCGGTGAGTTCTTCCTTCAGGCTCTGCGCGGGCACGATGCCGGCGAAGATCGTGTAGTCCTCGCCCGTCTGGGCGTTCATCTGCTGCATGTAGTGCGAGGAGAGTTGCTCGTACGTGCGAGATGGGGTCTGCCCCGCGGCGGCGGTGAGGTAGAGGTGCTCGACGAGGTGGGCCATGCCGCTCTTGCCCTCGGGGTCGCTCGATTCGCCGAAAGAGAAGAGCACGACGACGGCGGCCTCATCGGACGCGGCGGCCGGGCGCAGGAGCACGCGCATGCCGTTGGCGAGCGTGAAGCGGGTCACGCCGTCGGGCGACGCGTCGGGCGCGGGCGCGATGACGCCCGCGGGGGGAACATCGGCTCGGGCGAAGAGCGGCGCGGCGATGCAGGCGAGGGCGAGCGCGGCGAGGCGGGTCATGCGGGAGGTCTCCGTGCGTGGCGCGGGCGAAGGTCGCGCGCGATGGCACAGGGTATCCCGCCGGTCAGGGGCCGTCCTTATTCGGGCGGTCGCGCACGGCGCGCACGCACGTCGCCGCGAGCATCCAGAGCGTGTCGCGGACGAGCGATTCGGTGATGGGGAAGGCGTCGCCGAACGCGTCGGCCATCCAAACGCGGAGGCTCATCGCGATGTCGGCGTCGGAGTACTCGTTGAACCCCTGGCTGCCGGCGGGGTTGGGCTGGTGCCATGGGAAGTCGGGCGAGGAGTGCTTGCCGCCGTACGTCAGGATCGGCGAGCCGTCGGGCCTCGTCTGGGTCTCGGCGAAGAAGGTCTGTGCGATCTTCTGCGGCTTGGGATTGTCGAGATCGGCCTGCCCCCAGGCGGGCGCCTTGGAGTGCGGGCGTTTGTCGGAGATGTCGAGCAGGCGGACGCGCATGGCGTTGCTCCGAGGCTCTCCCCCGGGAACAGCATACGCCGTGGGCGGCGGGGCGTTAGCCGACGATATCCGGCTGGTTCACGAGGTCGGCGGTGAGGGTCTCGGGGCCGTCCTCGGTGATGAGCACGTCGTGCTCGTAGTGCACGCTGAGGGAGCCGTCGGCGATGAGGACGGGCCAGTCCTGCCTGCCGCGGATGCGGTGCTCGCGCACGTCGCCCGAGCCGGCGCCGATCATGGTCTCGACGGCGACGTAGTGGCCGGGCATGCATGGGGTGAGGGCGTCGGGCCACTCGCGCTCGCGCCCGGGGGGCGGCACGACGTTGGAGATGTACGGCCGGTCGTGCTGCTTGCGCCCGAGGCCGTGGCCGCCGAGGCCGTGGACGAGATGGAAGCCGAAGTCTCGTTCGACGACGGGCTGCACGGCCTTGGCCCACGCGAGGTACGTGGCGCCCGGGCGCAGCGCGGGCACGCCGGCTTCGAGCGAGCGCCTGCCGCAGTCCATGAGTCGCTTGGCGAGGTCGGTCTGATGCTCGAAGGCGTAGGTCCAGGCGGCGTCGCCCATGAAGCCGCGGAAGTTGACGCCGACGTCGATCTTGAGAACGTCGCCGGGCTGCATGGGGGCGGTGTGGTACGCCGCGGTGCCGTGGACGACGCACTCGTTGACCGAGAGGCAGGCGTGGGAGGGGAAGACGGGGGTGGAGACGGACTGGCGGTAGCCGAGGAAGGAGGACTTGGCCTTGAGGTCGTCGAGCTGTTTGGCGATGAAGGCGTCGATCTGGCCGAGCGTGACGCCGGTCTTGAGGAACGCGGCGACGCGCTGGTGAATGGTGACGACGCGGCCCGCGGACTCGCGCGCCATGTCGGCTTCCTGGGTGTTGAGGCGGGGGATCACGAGGGGGCGGATGATACGATGGACAGTGCGATGCTGAGGCGCGTCATCACGGATGCGCGGGGGAACGAGCGGCCCGCGTACGCGGGGGACACGCCGCTGGGCAGGCTGCGCGATCGGCCTCACTTTCCGGCGGAGGATTTCGCGCGGGTGCGGGCCTCGCTCGCGTCGCCGACGTGGGGCGGGCGGCATGCGGACGCGTGGTGGATGCAGATGATTCAATTGGGGTTGTGGTTTCTGGCGGCGGCGATCGTCGGGGGATTGCTGCTCGTTTCGAGGCACTGGCGGTTCGGCGTTGTGGGGGGAGCGTTCTTTGCGTGGGGGGCGTGGCATGTCCTGACGGGAAGGTCGCGATTGCAGGAGCACGATGTGGGCGCCCGAACCGAGGCGTTGTTGGCGGTGCGTCGATGCGCTTCGTGCGCGTATTTGTTGGGAGGCGAGCCCGAGGCGGACGGCTGCACCGTCTGCCCGGAGTGCGGGGCGGCGTGGAGGTTGGCGTGACGCCGCTCTTCGCTCGTCTTTGGGAACGCTGGCTTACCCCGACCGTCGAGGATGACGCGGGCGTTCGCGTCGAGGTCTTCGATCTCAAGGCGGACAAGCAGAGACCACCAGAGCAGCGCTTGCCGAAGGGCGTTCGCGATCGCGTGGCGGCGGCCATGACCGCTGATCCTGGCAGTATGTGGGTGGGGGCGTTCTTCGGGTTGTCGTTTTTCGGGGTGAACATGGCGTTGGGCTCCCTTCTGCCGAGTTCCTCGCCCAATCTGATGAGCGTCGGCCTCACGGTGGCGCTCACGCTGGTCGCCGGCCCGTTCGTGTGGGCGTTCCTCCGCAAGCGCAGCGGGCGCACGATGGCGGCGACGCTCTGCTCTTTGGGGCGCTGCGGTTCGTGCGGGTATGACCTGGCGGGCCTTCGGCCCGATGGCGCCGGGCTCGTGCGCTGCCCGGAGTGTCCCGCTGCGTGGCGCGCGGACCGCTGGGCGAACAAGCGGCCCGGCGAGGCGGCGGCGCCTCACGCGCCGCCTTCCCGGTGGGCGCGGTGGCGATCGGGTCGTGGCATACTCGACGCCCGCGAGCGAGCGTTTCAGCCGGTTTCGCTTCGCACGCTGCGCCGGCGCGCGGATGGCGAGCCGGACGCGCCCGCGCGCCGCCGCCGCGCCGCCCGCGAAGTACGAGCCATCGGCCGCGGGTGGCGGGTCGCGTCACTCGCCCTCCTGCTGCCCGCGCTGGGGGCGCTGGCCATCTCCATCCTCACGATCGCAGGCCCGCCCGCAATGCGGGGCACGGTCCCGGCCGGGGTCTGGCTGTTCATCATCGTGCACACGACGCTCACGGCGGTGACGCTCACGTCGGGGCAGATACTCGCGAACCCGGTGAGGAGTCGCGCGGCGTGCCTCCGATTCAGCATCTGCCCGTCGTGCGCGCGAGACCTTCACGCACTGCCTCTGGACGCCGACGGCTGCGCGGTCTGCCCCGAGTGCGGCGGGGCGTGGAGGCCGCTGCCGGGAAAGGGCGAGCCGCGATGAGCCTGTTCGCGCCGTGGCGATCGCGTGCCGCTGAGATCACCCGGGTTGACGACCGCGGCGTGCGCCGGACCCTGTACCAGGGCCGCACGCTCGATCCGCTGGGTGGGCAACGCGAGACGATCGGCGATCACGAGCTGGCGAAGATCGCGGCGCGCCTCGAAACCCTCCGCGCGTTCAATCCGAGGATCAGGGACCGGCGCCTCTTCGCGATGCGCGGCGTGGTCGCGTTCGTCGTGATGGCCTGCCTGCTGGCGCTTTGGAAGCGGTTCGTGCCGTGGGCGAGCACAGCCGCGGAGATCGTCTCGTTCGTTCTGATGATGCTCTTCGCGTTCCCTTGGCTCGGCGTTCGCCTGCGACTGCCGTTGACGGCGATGCCCGACGAGATCGTGCGAGTGTTCAATGAGTTCCGCCGGTGCGCGTCCTGCGCGTACTCGCTCAAAGAACTGAGCCCCGAGGCGGACGGGTGCGTGGTGTGCCCGGAGTGCGGCGGCGCGTGGAGGCTCCGGCCGATCGAGCCGGCCATGAAGCGCCACACGACGTGAGCCCGTCAGTCTGTTCCCGCGACGATCTCTCCCCCGCACACCACAAGATCGACCGGGTTACCCCCGAACTCGTAGGCGAGGCCGCGCTCGTCGGTGTGGCGAAGCAGGATGCAGTCGGCGCGCTTGCCGGGGGCGAGGATGGCGCGGTCGGTCAGGCCGAGCAGCGCGGCGGCGTTCACGGTGCAGGCGCCGATGGCCTCGGCGGGCGTCAGGCCGAGGTGGCGCGCGGCGAGCGCGATGGCGAAGGGCATCGATGAGCAGGGGGCGGAGCCGGGGTTGCAGTTGGTGGCGATCACGAGGGCGCCGCCCGTGCCGGGGGCGTCGAGGAACGCGCGGGCGTTCATATAGCGGCCGTCGGTGTGCCAGCCGGTCACCGGCAACGCGACGCCGAAGAGGCCGGACTGCGCGAGCGCGCGGAGGTCCTCGACGCTTGTGGCCTCGAGGTGATCGGCGGAGCGCACGCTGGGACGCGCCGATTCTTCGGAGCCGCGACCGTCAGGGAGCGGTCTCTTGAGATGCGGCGCCGATTGCCACGAGACCGCTCCCTCACGGTCGCGGCTCCGTTCGGCCGAGACCCGTTCGGCTGAGATCGCTCCCTCACGGTCGCGGCTCTGATCGATCGCCCAGCGCACCATGCCGAGACTGTTGAATTGGTCCGCGTGCACGCGAACCGGGTGGCCGAGTTCGAGCGCCCGCTCGAAGAGGCGCGCGCACTCGGCGCGGGACCAGGCGCCCTCCTCGCAGAATGCGTCGATGGGCACGCCCGGGAACTCCGCGGCGACGGCGGGGAGCGTTTCCTCGATGGTCCGCGTGACGAACGCCTCGCGGGCGGCCTCGCTGTTCGTGGGCCCCGCGTCGATCGCGTGGCCGAGCAGCGCCGTTGCGGTGATGGTCTGCGCCGTGCGCCTGGGCGTCTGCGCGGGCGGGCGGCGCCATGACGCTGCGGAAGGCGCGGGGGCGATGCCCGAGGACGCGCCGGAAGATCCGACGCCGCCTCCCGCGACCGTGCGGATCGCGCGCAGCATTTTCAGTTCGTCCGAGGGCGTCAGGCCGTAGCCGCTCTTCACCTCGACCGTGGTCGTGCCCTCGCGCAGCATGAGGGTCAGACGCGCGCGCAGCAGTTCTTCAAGCCGGGCCTGCGATGCCGCGCGCACGGCGCGAACGGTGGACATGATCCCGCCGCCGGCCTTCAGAATGTCGAGGTACGGCTCGCCCGCGAGTTTGCGCCGCCACTCGTCGAGGCGGTCGCCGGCCCAGTAGGCGTGCGTGTGGGCGTCGACGAAGCCGGGCATGAGCACGCGTCCGTTGGCCTCGATGACGCGGGCGTCGGCAGGGGGGCGGATCTCGCCGACAGGCTCGATGGCGACGATGACGCCGTTCGAGATGAGCGCGTCGGCGCGCGGGATGATCGCGAGATCGCCGAGCGCCTTGCCCCGGCGCGGGACCGAGCCGTCGGCGAGCGTGAGGGCGCGGGCGTCGCGGATGAAGATCGTCATCGCGGCGCGCCCGCCGGCGCGCCGGGTCGGTCCTGGACACCCGCGACGAAGTGCATGAACAGGGTCGCCGCGATGCGCGCCGTGCGCCCGGCCTGCGGCGGCGGGGGCTCGTCGTGCGGCGGGCTGAGTTCCATGATGTCGATGTACCGGAAGCGCGGGTCCGCGCCGGCGCCGCTCGCGATGCGCGCGACATCCTGCACGTTCAGGCCCATGGGGTTCACGGCGCTGACGCCGGGAGCCTGGGCGCCGTCGATGGCGTCCATATCGATGCTCAGGAACGCGGGCTCGGTGACGCCTCGCGAGACGCGGGTGAGGGCGACGCCGGCGGCGCTCTTGAAGGCGAGAGCCTTCTCGGCGGTGATGATCGTCCCGCCGCGCTCGGTGAGCCACTGCGTGTGTGCGCGAGAGTTGACGAAGCGGTCGATGCCGAACTCGACGAAGCGCTCGGGGTCGAGGTGGCCGCCCTCGATGAGGGCGCGGAAGGGCATGCCGCTGCCCGGTTCGTCGCGCGGGTCGCGGACGTCGAGGTGGGCGTCCACGTTGAGCCCGCCGTAGGGCGCGCTGGCGGCCTGCGACATGGCGCGCACGGCGGGGAAGGTGAGGTCGTGCGAGCCGCCGATGCAGGCGACGATGCAGCCGAGATCGGCGAGGGCTCGCACGCTCTCGGTGACGCGCCGGTGAGTCTCGTGCAGCGCGCCGGCGTCGTCGCCGGTGGCGGGCACGACGTCGCCGGCGTCCCAGATGGGGAGTTCGAGCGGGCGCGACTCGGCGCCGTCCCAGTCCGCGGCGATGCGCGTGAGCGCGAGGCGGAAGAGGGAGGGGCCGAGGTGGGAGCCCGGGCGCCCGTGGTTGAGGCGCGTGCCGAGGTCGGACGGCATGCCCAGCATGGCGATGCGGGCGCCGCTCGGCGGGGCGGGGGTTCGCGCGATGGTGGCGGCGAATCGGCCGGGTCGGATGTCGGGCCAGACAGGCGGAGCGATGTGCGGGATGGTCCCCATCTCGCGATCACTCTACCGCGCGCCGCGCCCGCGCGGGCAGGAAACACGGTGTGGACGCGGCAGGCGCACGCGGCTCCGGATCAGCACACGACGCCGAAGGCGCCGAGCACGATGTTCAGGTCGGCGAAGTTGACGGTCCCGTCGGCGTTGACATCGCCCGCGAGCGGCTGCGAACCGCTCTGGCCGAACTGCGCGAGGACGATGTTGAGGTCGGCGAAGTTCACGACGCCGTCGGCGTTGGCGTCGCCGGGGCAATCGGCTTCGGGCGTGAGCATGAAGCCGCGCGACGTGCCCCAGTTCGGCCCGTAGTGGCCGACGCCGATGATCTGGCCGGCGTCGTTGACTTTCAGAGCCCAATCGAGAATGAAGTTCGGCGGCATGCCCGCGACGAGCGTGTTGAGGTCTCGTGTGCCGTGGGCCGCGTCCCACACCAGCGCGCGGGTGGCGCTGCCGGGCTGGGCCGCGCCCCCGCCCGCGACGAAGCGGGGGGTGGTGGCGCCCTTGGCGCGGGAGTCGGCGCCGGCGCCGCAGCCGCCGGGGCCCCGGGAGAGTTTGACACACCA
>CAYVSR010000090.1:0-8663 GCA_964453125.1 uncultured Phycisphaeraceae bacterium
CCTCGACGTAGGAGATGTCGTCGGCGCCGAGCCCGGCGACGGCGAGGGCCTCGACGACGGCGCGTGCGTGGCCGTCCACACTGGGGGCCAGGTAGCCGACCTTCCCGGCGCCGTCGTTGTTGATCGCGCTCCCGCGGATCACCGCGAGGATGGGGTCGCCCTCGTCGAGCGCGTCCTGCAGCCTCCGGAGCGCGACCGCGCCGACGCCCGAGGTGAGGACGGTGCCCGCGCCCTTCGCGTCGAAGGGGCGGCAGTGGCCGTCGGGCGACTGCACCTCGTTGGGCGCGTAGTGGTACCCGTGGCGGTGGGGGAGGATCACGGTGACGCCGCCAGCCAGCGCGATGTCGCACTCGCCCGAGAGCAGCGACTGGCAGGCCATGTGTACGGCGACCAGCGACGTGGAGCATGCGGTCTGAACCGCGACCGACGGGCCGCGGAGGTTCAGTTTGTACGAGATGGTGGTGGGCAGGAAGTCGCGGTCATTGCCGGTATGGCGCAGCAGGAACATGCCGACCGAGCGCACCAGGTCGGGGTTCGAGAGGATGTTGTGCATGAAGTACGAGTTCATGCCGCAACCGGCGAAGAGGCCGATCGCCCCCGGGAACGTGCGAGGCGGGTGGCCGGCGGCTTCGAGCGCTTCCCAGCACGCCTCATGGAAGCAGCGGTGCTGCGGGTCGAGGATGGCGGCGTCCTTGGGGCTGTAGCCGAAGAAGCCGGCGTCGAACTCGTCCATGGCGTCGAGTTCGCCGCAGGCCTTGACGTAGCGTGGGTCTGCGATGTCGGACTGGGGAACGCCCGCGGCACGGAGTTCGTCGTCGGTCAGCGGGCGGATGGACTCGCGCCCCTCGCGGAGGTTGTCCCAGTATTGGGCGAGCGAGCGCGCGCCGGGGAACCGGCCGCTCATGCCGATCACGGCGATCTCGCCGCCGGTCGGGGCGGTGTCGGCGTCGTGGCTCATGGGGCGTCGCCCTCACGAGTCGCGGCGGCGCGCGGGCGGAGGCGGGTCTGGCGCGCGGCGAGAAGCTCTCGTCTCGCGGCGCCGCGGGCGTTCGCGTGGTCGCGCGAGCCGTCGGCGCCCTGCCCGTCGAGGTGGCCGGCGAGGGCGCGGACGGTGGGGAATCGGAAGAGGTCGGTGATGGAGACGTCGCGCTCGAGGGCCTGCTTGAGAAGGCGCTGGGCCTTGACGGCGAGCAGCGAGTGTCCGCCGAGGTCGAAGAAGTTGTCGTCCATCCCGATGTCCTGCAGCCCCAGCGCTTCGCGCCAGACCTGCACGATGATCTCCTGCGACGAACCGGTGCGTCCGGCGGCGGCGCCGGCGGACGCGAGCGCAGGGCGGGATGGCGCGGGCGCCGGGGCCTTCGAGGCCATCAACGCGGCGCGGTCGACCTTCCGGTTCGGCGTGAGGGGGAAGGACGACAGCACGTGGACGCTGGTGGGCGTCATGAATTCGGGCAGGCGCTCGCGCACGAACGCGCGCAGTGAGGTGGCGGAGGGGATCTCGCCCTTGGGCGTGACGAACGCGACGAGGCGTTTGTCACCCGCTTCCTCGCGCGCGACGACGACGGCCTCGCGCACCAACGGATGAGCGCCGAGCACGGTCTCGATCTCGCCCAGTTCGATGCGGTGCCCGCGGATCTTGACCTGGTGGTCCGCGCGTCCGAGGAACTCCACCACCCCATCGAGCCGGAAGCGGGTGAGGTCGCCGGTGCGATAGACGCGCTGGCCGGGCCGGAAGGGGTCGGGCGCGAAGCGCTCGGCGGTGAGTTCCGGGCGGTGGAGGTAGCCGCGGACGACGCCCGCGCCGCCGATCAGCAGCTCGCCGGGCGCGCCGATGGGCGCGGGGCGGTTGTGGCGATCGACGATGTAGAACGTCGTGTTGGCGATGGGTCGGCCGATGGGGATCGACTTCGCGCCGCGCTCGAGCGCGTGCGTGGACGACCAGATTGTGGTCTCGGTCGGACCGTACATGTTGATGATCGCGGCGCCGGTCGCCTCCGAGAGCGACGCCGCGAGCGACACCGGGAAGGCCTCGCCGCCGATCATGAGGACGTTGATCGCGCCGAGGGCGGCGCGGGTCTCGTCGTCCTCGAGCAGCATGCCGGCCATGGAGGGCGTGCACTGGAGGTGCGTGACCTTGTGGGCGCGGATGAGCGCTCCAACCGAGGGCGCTTCGTCGAGGGCGCCCTCGACGGCGGCGCTGGGCGAGGCGAGTTCGCGCAGCCGGTTCAGATGCCCGAGGTGCTCGAGCGCGAGCTCGCTGGGCACGCCGAAGTCGATGAGGCAGGCGATCTCATCGATGCCGGCGGCCTTGAGTCGCTCGACGAGCGCGAGGCAGGTCTCGGTGTCGCCGAAGAGGCCGCTTGTCGCGAAGTAGCGCTCGAAGGAGAACTCGAGCAGGCCGTCCATCTCCTCAGGGGTGAGCGAGGCGATGTCGACACCCGCGGCGGCCTGCGTGCCGTCCGTCCGCTTCTTGAGCGCGGCCCAGGAGGACGCGACGTCCTTGACGAGGCTGATGGAGGACGCAAGGTACTCCTTCATGGGCTTGCGGACGATCTCGCGGACCGCGTCCGTGTCGTCGCCCACGAAAGTGTGCAGCATGATGGTGACGAGGCCGGGGCCGGCGTGGCCGGCCGCGGCGCGGGCCTCGCGGTATGCGCGGACCTTGGCCGCCACCTCGTCTGTCGTCTGGCCGAGCAGATGGGTGAGCACGTTGGCGCCGATCGCGCCGGCGCTCTTCCACGTCTCGATGTTGCCGGCGGTCGTGACCCACACGGGCAGTTCGGGTTGCACGGGGCGCGGCAGTGTGCGAATAGCGCGCGGCGCGCCGTCCGGGCCGGGGAACTCGACGGCCTCGCCCCTCCACAGACGGCGCACGGTCTCGATGCCTTCGTACAAACGCGCGTGCCGGTCCGCGTGGGCCTCGGGGCGGAGCACGAAGTCCACCGGTTGCCAGCCGGACGCGAACGCGCAGCCGACGCGCCCGTTCGAGAGGTTGTCGACCAGCGACCATTCCTCCGCGATGCGCGCGGGGTGGTGCAGCGGCAGCACCACCGAGCCGGCGCGGATGGCGATGCGCGTGGTGATGCCCGCGATCGCGGCGGAGGTGATGGACGGGTTCGGGTAGAGCCCGCCGAAGGCGTGGAAGTGGCGCTCGGGCGTCCAGACCGCCTCGAAGCCGTTCGCGTCGGCGAAGCGGGCGCCCTCCAGCAGCAGCCGGTACTTGTCGGACGCGCGCTCGCCCTGGTCGGACGCGAAGTAGAACAGGCTGAACCCGATCGAGCCGGGGGCGCGGGGCGCCGGGGCTGCGCTGGGGGCGGGCGCCTTGTGCCGGCCGTCGTCGTACACGACGACGCGCAGGCCGCGCGTCACGGTCCAGAGCAGCTCCAGCACGGAGATGTCGAACGAGAGGCTGGTGACGGCGAGCCAGACATCCTGCGATGCGCCCGAGCGCGGGATGCGCTCGTCCATGGCGCCGAAGAACGCCGCCACGTTGCGCCGCTCGACCATCACGCCCTTGGGCTTGCCGGTGCTGCCGGAGGTGTAGATGACGTACGCGAGGTCCGCCGGTCGGGCCGCGGGCGCGAGGTTTGCGTCGATGGGATCGGTCGCGGCGTCGTAGAGCAGCGCGCGGCTCTGATTGGCGCCGAGCGAGGGGGCAAGCGCCCGCGACGTCAGGATGACGGGGACGCGGGAGTCCTCGATCATGAACTCGACGCGCTCGCGCGGGTACGAGGCGTCGAGCGGCACGTACGCGCCGCCCGCCTTGAGCGTGGCCAGCAGGCACACCAGCAGTTCGGCCGAACGCTCGGCGTAGATGCCCACGAGGGAGTCGGGCGCCACGCCCCGCTCGCGCAGGCGGAGCGCGAGCGCGTTCGCGCGGGCGTTGAGCTCGCGGTAGGTCAGCGTGGTCGAGCGGTGCGTGACGGCGGGCAGGTCGGGAGTGAGCGCGGCCTGGCGCTCGAACTCGCCGATCACCGTCTCGTCGGCGGGGAGCGGCCGGTCGGTCGCGTTCCACTCCGCCGTGACGCGCCGGAACTCGTCGGGCGTGAGCACGTCGGTGTCGGCGAGCGTTGCGTCGGGGCGCGAGACGACGCGTTCGAGGAAGAGCGTGAGGCAGTCGCGGAGGCGCTCCACGTCTTCACGGGAGATCGCGGCGCGGTCGAACAGCAGGTCCGCGCCGGCGCCGCCGGGCGACACGCGCAGCGTGAGCGACTGGGGCGGCGCGCCGGCCCCGGTCGATGCGCCGGGCATCTCGATGCCGACGGGCAACAGGCGGAGGTCGAAGAGGTCGTGACGACCGTGCAGGTCCGCGTGGCGCGCGACCGCGTCGCGGAACAGGCCCGACCGGGCGCTCGTCTTGGAGATCTCGGCGCCGACGCGGTTCAACGCCTCGCCGAGCGTCGTGGAGCCTTCGAGCGCGACGCGCAGCGGGAGCCGCTCGCACGCCCACGCTTCGAGGCCGGCGGCGCACGACGCCATGGCTTCGTCGCGGAACGCGAGGTCGATCGCCCGCTTCTCACCCGTTCGCCAGAGGAAGGCGCCGAACGCCGCGCCGAGCGCGCCCGCGCCGCCGGGGCCCGCGTAGCGCGACACAAACGCGGCGGGCGGGTTGAACGGGACGGCGTCACGACCCGTCTCGGCGCGCACGCCCGCGCCGTTTGGGAGGTCGGCGGGCTCGAGCGACGCGAGTCGCGCGGTGAGCGCGCCCTCATGCTTGGAGCACCGGGCGTTGAAGGCGTCGAGGCGTGCGGTCAGTTCGGGCGAGACCGCGTCGAGGCGGGCGCCGGCAGCGAGGCCGAGCGATCGGGACACGTCTTCGACCGAGAGCGGCCCGCCGCAGAGCGAGGCGAAGCCCTGCAAGGCGAGCACGCCGTCGGCGTTGGCGACCACGATCTCCGCGGGCGAGACGGAGAGCACGGTTCCCGGCGCGGGCGCCACGCCGCCGGGCGTTGGACGGGCCTCGGCGCGGGTGACGACGATCGGCTTGCCCGCGTGAAAGACCTTTGAGGACGCGAGCGGGTTGGTGTACCTGCCGAAGTCGAGCGCTCGCACCAGGGCGTCGAGTTCGTGGGCGGGGCGCGACCAGTCGAGGACGCCCGCGCCCGCCGGGCGCTGGGCGCGCGTGAAGTAGTTGAACGCGCCGTCGGGCTGCGGTCGCGGGCGCTCGCGTCCGGCGGCGATGTCGGCGACGAGCGCGTCGAACGAGTCGACCGCCGCCTCGAAACACCGAGAGTTGAGCGTCAGCGCGGTCTCGCGCGGGGCGACGTCGAACGGGACCTGGGCCAGCACGGCGCCGCGATCGACCTCCGGGGTGATGACGTGCCAGGTGATCGCGTAGGTGGATTCCCCGCGCAAGATCGCCCACGCCGGGGTGTTGAGGCCGGCGTACCGCGGTAGGGGGCCGTCGTGGAAGTTGACGGCGAGGCGGCGCGGGAGGGCGAGCGCCTCACGCGGGATCACGGCCAGGTGGGTGATGCTGAAGAGCACGTCGAACGGGCGCTCCGCCAGCGCGCCGGTGTACGCCGAGTCGGCGGGCACAACGCGGATGGAGCGCTCCCCCGCCCACGAGGCGATGCGGGGCGTGGACGTGATCACGCCCTCGACCGAGTGGCCCTGGCGGAGGAGCGTCTCGGCGCATTGCACCAGGAGCGAGTCGGCGCCGATAAGCCATGTGCGCAATGGAGATGGAGTTGGAGCGCTCTTCATGCGTCGCCGCTCGGGATGTGTCCGGGTCGTGCGCATGGCGCAGGCCCGCGGGCCGCAGGGGATGCAGTCGTGTGAGAACAAAGCGACACCTGCGCAGCCTCCGCACGGAAAAGATCCGGCCAAAATTTGCGGCGCCGCCAGTGGCCGCGAAGAATCGGCCAAGGCCAGAGGGAATCTTCCGCTGGAGCGAAGCCTGCCCGCATTCCGAGACGCCTGCCAACCACCGACCGCAATACAGAGAATACTAGAGCATCGGCCGCGCCGACCGTTGGTTTTCGCGGAATCTTCGCGATGGATGAGGATCGGGCGCGCCCAACGCCCAAATGGCTCCCGCTGCTCGCGGACGGGGTGTATTCGTGTTATTTTCGGGTTGCGCGTGAGTGCCGTCGATCGGCGTCGCTGGACCGCGCGGCTCTGCCAGCCGATAACCGACCCGTGAGCCCCCCTGCGGAGATTGCAAACAGAATGCAAACAAACAACGGGGCGAGTCGGCTCGGCGCGGCGCCGTCGGTCGGGCGTGACCCATCCTCCGCCGGGGGCGCGCGGTTCGGGGGGCTGCTCCGGTTCGGCGCCGTCGCCGCGCAGTTCGCGCTGATCGTCGGGATCTTCAAGCTGTTCGACATCGAGAACCCGGCGCTCTTCAACCGGCTGGGGCCGCTGATGCTCGTCGGGTTCGTGCTGCACCACCTGCTGCCGGTGCGCTTCCGTCTCGGCTTCTTCGCGCTGTTGTCGGTGGTCAGCGTGTTCGCGATCTTCGCCGGGCAGCCGGGCGGGCCCATCGTCTACGGCGTGAGCCTGGGCGGCTGGCAGGGCGCGGCGTGGCTGCTGGGCACGGGCGTCGCGATGATCCTCGCATGCCACGTGCCCGCGCCGTTCGTCGTGCGCTGTGCGCTCGTGCTGGCGCTGGGCGCCGCGCTCGCGCTGGTGCGGGTCGACTGGGCGCCTCTGGCGCGCGCCGTGCCGATCCCTCCCGCCATCTGGCCCATCCTGGGCTCGATGTTCATGTTCCGGCTGGCGAACTACCTGTACGACATGCGCCACAAGTCGGCGCCCTTCGGCCCGGCTCGCGCGCTGGCGTACTTCTTCATGCTGCCCAACGTGTTGTTCACGCTGTTCCCGGTGGTGGACTACAAGACCTTCTGCCGCAGCCATTACAACGACGATGCGATGCGGATCTATCAGGTAGGGCTGCGCTGGATGATCCGAGGGGTGATCCAGCTGCTGATCTACCGGCAGATCTACAACAACTACATGATCGACCCGGCGACGGTGACGACCGCGGGCCAGGCCGGGCAGTACGTGCTGACGACGTTCCTGCTGTACCTGAAGCTCTCGGGCACGTTCCACCTCATCGTGGGCATCCTGCACCTGTTCGGCTTCAACCTGCCCGAGACGCACCACCTGTACCTGCTCTCGTCCTCGTTCACCGACTTCTGGCGGCGGATCAACATCTACTGGAAGGACTTCATCCAGAAACTGGTGTTTTACCCGCTGTTTTTCAGGCTCAAGCGCCTGGGCGAGGCGAAGGCCATCGCGATCGCGACGATCCTCGCGTTCCTCGCCACCTGGCTGCTGCACTCGTACCAGTGGTTCTGGATCCGCTCAGCCTTCCCCATCGAGTGGCACGACTTCATCTTCTGGATGGGCCTGGCCCTGCTGGTGGTCGTCAACACGCGGTGGGAGCAGCGCAAGGGGCGCAAGCGCACGCTCAAGGCCCCCAAGCGCACGTTCAAGTCGGAGGCGATCCACGCCCTGTGCGTCGCCGGCACGTTCACCGCGATCTGCGCCCTGTGGACGATCTGGAGCACGCCGGACATCGGCGAACTCCGCACCGTCGGCAGCGCCTTCCTGCGCGCCACGCCCCGCGAGATCCTTCTGATCCTCAGCGTGCCCGTCGGCATCGGCGTCGCCGGGGCGCTGCTCCGCGGCAAGACCCGCGAGCACACCGAGGGCGGCCGCTCCGCCGACAAGCGCGGCAAGGCGTTCCCCTTCTGGCTCTACGCCGCCGAGGTGATGGCCCTGTGCGTCGTCGTCGCCGGCGTCGGCGCCCGACCCAACGTGCTCAAGTTCAACCCCGACCTCCGCGACGCGGTCGTCCGCCTCAAGGAGAACAAGCTCAACCGCCAGGACATCGAGGGGCTCGAGCGCGGCTACTACGAGGACCTAGGCGACGTCACCCGCTTCAACAGCGACCTCTGGAAGGTCATGGGCGGCAAGCCCAAGGACTGGGACAAGAACGAGGCCATCCGCCAGCGCGACGACGTCCTCGGCTACGACCTGCTGCCCAACATCAAGACCGAATTCAAGGGCGCGCCGTTCTCGACCAACTCGCTCGGCATGCGCGACCGCGAGTACACCGCGGCCAAGGCGCCCGGCGTCTTCCGCATCGCGCTCATCGGCTCGTCGCACGACTACGGCTCGGGCGTCCGCGACAACGAGACGTACGAGAACCTCACGGAAGACCGGCTCAACGCCGAGCGCGCCGGCCCCGGCCTCCGGTACGAGATCGTGAACCTCTCCTGCGGCGGGTACGCCCCGCTCCAGAAGGCGCTCGCGGCGCAGATGAAGGCGCGCGAACTCTCGCCCGACCTCATCATCTACGTCGCCAACAGCAACGAACTCTCGTGGGCGGCGCGCGGGTTCGAACGTGTCGCCAAGAGCCCCGACTCCGACGTCGGGCGCTGGTACGGCGCCGCGCTCGCCGAGGGCGGCGTCGTCGCCGGCGATTCGCAGAAGATCATCGAACGCAAGATGACCGCGCACCGCGAGCGACTGATGGCGCTCGTGTTCGGCGCCGTGAAAGCGGAGGCCGAATCGCACGGCGCCCGCGCGGCGGTCGCGATGCTCCAGAAGCCGTCGGACCTCAAGCGCACGCCCGAGGTGGGGCGCATCCTCGCCATCGCCGCGGAAGCGGGCCTGCCCACGGTGGACATGTGGGGCGCGCTCGACGGCGTGTC
>CAYVSR010000091.1:0-8518 GCA_964453125.1 uncultured Phycisphaeraceae bacterium
AAAGCGGAGAGGGGGAGATTCGAACTCCCGAAAGGGCGTAGCCCTTTACTGGTTTTCGAGACCAGCCCGTTCAACCGCTCTGGCACCTCTCCGGCGAAGGGGCTGAGAGTGTATCGGCTGCACGCCGCCGGGGCGAGAGGGCGCCCGGAGGGGGCCGGGGGCGTGGGGCCCCGGAGATTGCCCGGTCGGGAGCCGCGCGGCGGCGTGATTGACGGAGAGGCCGTGCCGCGGGGAATGGGACAGACCCCGTGGAAGTCGGACTAACCGGGCGCGATGGGGTTTCGATCGAGCCGACGACGCTCAGGCGCCGCGGATGAAGACTGCCCAGACCAGCGCCAGCACGGGGCCGAGGATCAGGACCGAGTACTTCAAGTAACCAAGGAACGAGGGCATCTTCACCCCCGCGCTCTCCGCAATCGACTTGACCATGAAGTTGGGGCCGTTGCCGATGTACGTCATCGCCCCGAAGAAGACGGCGCCGAGACTGACCGCGGCGAGGTACACGGCGCCGTGGACCTCCAGTTCCCGGGGCGTGCCCTCGAAGGCGATGTACACGCTGTCGGCGAAGTGCTTGAGGGTGGGGGCATCGAGCGTGAGGTTGAGTTTCGCGAAGCCGAGCTGGAGGAAGGTGAGGTACGTGGGGGCGTTGTCGAGGGCCGCGCTGAGCACGCCGGTGGCGAAGTAGTACTGGCCGGGCGTGCGCAGCGGGAGAGCGCCGCCGTGCTCCGCGAGGTAGGCCAGCGCGGGGACCATCGTCACAAAGATGCCGATAAACAGGCAGGCGACTTCTTTCACCGGCGCCCAGGTGAAGTGGTTGCGCTCGTAGAGCGAGCGGTCGGCAAGGCGGCGGCACGCCAGCCCGACGCACACCTGCACGATCGGGCCCAGCGGCAGGCCCGAATAGCCGAAGCGCGCGTGCAGGAAGGGGTCGAGGAACACCGCGCCCACGACGACGAGCAGGCCCACCAGGCCGAGTCGGCCGGAGATCGAGAACGGGAACCCGGAGCGGCGTGTCAGTTCCGTGACGGCGCCGCCCGGCGTCACGCTGATCGTCGGCAGCGCCGTGCCGGCGTTCCGGCCGGCGATCGCGTCGAACGCGAAGAAGATGGCGAGGAGCGCGATGTTGACAAAGGCCCACTCCTGCCAGAGGTGCGTCAGGGTCCAGAAGAAGGGCACCCCGCGGAGGAAGCCGAGATAGAGCGGGGGGTCGCCGATGGGAGTGAGGCATCCGCCGCAGTTGGAGACGATGAAGATGAAGAAGACGACGTGGTACGGGCGCACGCGCCCGGCGTTGATGCGCAGGAAGGGACGGATGAGGAGCATCGAGGCGCCGGTGGTGCCGATCAGGTTGGCGATCACGGCGCCGACGGCGAGGAGAAGCGTGTTGACGAGCGGTTTGCCGCGGGACTCGACGTTGACGACCACGGCGCCGCTGACGGCGTAGAGGCCGAAGACGAGGGCGATGAACTGGTAGTACTCGATGAGGGCGTGCGTGAGGGCGTGCCTGCCGTCGGCGCCGTAGCCCGCGAGACAGACGCCGGCGACAAGGGCGGCGAGGAAGAAGGCGACATCGGGGTAGTGGTCATGCCACCAGTGGGCGTTGACGAAAGGCATCAGCGCGATGGCGAGCAGGAGCGCCGCGAAGGGGGCGATGAGGTAGAGGGGGACCGAAAGGGTGTGCACGCCGCCGGCGTGGGCGGCGGGCGCCGCGGCGAGCGCCCCGAGGGCGAGCCCGGCCAGCAGCCCGACAAGGGCGGCGGCGAGCCAGGCCTTGGGGCCGTGGAATCGGCGTGTGGGGTGGTGGGCCATGCGGGTATGGATGGAGTGGCGGGGCACGATACCCGGCTGGGAGCGCCTCGCGGGGGGGTAGAATGGTCGGGTCGCGGCGCGAGTGAAACCGGGCGCGGGCGTCCCCGAAAGAGCGGGGGGAACCGGACGCGCCGGTCCGGCCCGTTCTTAGCGGAGAAGACGATGTTCCAATTCCTTGACACCCCAACGCTGGCGATGGGCGACAGCCAATGGATCGCGATGTGCATGGTGGGGATCGTGGCGATCGTGGCCGGCGCGGCGCGGAGCGTGATGGTGAACGGCGCCAAGGAGCGCTCGCGGCGCGAGATCGCGGCGTACATCGCGGAGGGCTCGATGTCCGCCGAGCAAGGCGAGAAGCTCATGGCGGCCGGCAACCCGAAGGACGAGAGCGAGTAACCTCGCGGAGGCTGTGATGACCCCGATTCTTGCGGACAGCGAGTTCATCATGGTGATGGCGGCGATCGGGGGGATCATCGCGATCGTCTCGATCGTCGCGTGCAACCTCCGCGGGTACCTCGAGAGCAAGTCGCGAGAGCATTCTCGGCGCGACATCGCGGCGTACGTCGCCGAGGGATCGATGACGCCCGAGCAGGGCGAGCGCCTCATGACGGCCGGGAATCCGAAGGCCGAAGACGATTGAGATCGGCCGACGCGCGGCGCGTGCGGGGCGAACAGGACCGGGGCGCCAAGGAGACTTCCGATGCTGGCGACGCTTGCGGGTATACCGCTGGAGACGATCGAGGGCGGGCAGATCATCGCGCTCGTGGCGGTCGGAGGAGGGATCCTGTTCATGACCGTGTGGGTGATCGCGAGCAACGCGCGATCGACGGCGGTCGCCAAGGAGCGCGAGCAATCCCGGCGCGAGATCGCGGCGTACGTCGCGGAGGGCTCGATGACGCCCGAGCAGGCGGAGCGACTGCTGGCGAGCGGCGCCAAGGCCGGCTCGTCGTGCTGCAAGGCGTGACTCGGGCCCGTGCCGGGGGTGTCAGACGATCGTGTCGAAGCCGCCGTCGCGTGCGGTCAGCGTGCGCACGAGGGTGCGCGTCGCGGCCGGCCCAACGGGCGCGACAGCGCCGGGCGTGACATCGCCGATGCGCGGGGCGGCGTAGAGGCGAGCGAGCGAGGCTGCGTTCGAGAGGCTCGTCGGATTCAGGACGGACTCGGAGGCGCTGCCGACGTCGAGGCGTGCTGCGTTCTCTCGCGCCGGCAACGCGGCGCAGGATGGGCCGGGAGGCGCCGCGAGGTTCGATCGCTCGAAGACGTCGGCCAGACGTGGGTCCGGGTCGCGCCGATTCTGGCGCTCGAGGTAGCGCGAATACGCGATCGGGCCTTCAGGGCGGAGCGACACGGGAGCGCACCGCCCGACGGGCCCGCGATGCCACGGAGCGACCGCCAGCAGCGGGACGCCGGGCGGTCGGGCGCTCTGTGCGATGCTCTGCGAGCCCACGCCGGAGGAGATTCGAACGGCGTTCCCGCCCCGGCCCGCGCGCCTCGGGCCCGAGAATCGGGCTCGCGCCCGGGGGGAAGGGGCGGTCTGCTGGCTCGGCGCGCGAGCGGCGACGGGCCGTCTGTGCGGGCGTGTTTCGCGTTTGCCACGCGGCGCGGGGATAATCGGGACGTGCTGCGCACCGCGGAACTGGAGTACGACCTGCCGGCGAGCGCCGTGGCGACGCGCCCGGCGCAGCCCCGGGACAGCGCGCGCATGCTGGTCGTGTCGCGGACCGACGAAGGGCGGATCGAACACGCGCAGGTGCGCGACCTGGCGCGGTTCGTGCGCCGCGGCGACGTCCTGGTGATGAACGACACGCGCGTGCTCCCGGCGCGGATCGATGGCGTCAAGGCCGTGCCGTCGGGAGCGCCGGGTGACCGCGGCGTCGGCGCGGCGCAGGGTGGGGGCAGGGTGAGCGGGCTGTTTCTCGCCGAATCGGCGGGGGCTGCGGGGCGCGAGTGGCGGGTCATGCTCAGAACCAACGGGCGCCTGCGTGAGGGGTCGAAGATTCGCCTGCGCGGCGCGACGACGGAAGCCGTCGAGGGGCCCACGCTGACGCTGCTCCGCAGGGAGGGTGACGCGTGGGCGGCGTCGCTGGAGGGGATTGGGCCGGCGGAATCCGCGGGCGACGTGCTGGGGAGCATCGGGGCGACGCCCCTGCCGCCGTACATTCTGAGCGCGAGGCGCGACGGGGGGGTGGAGATCTCCGATGCGGAGGACCGCGCGTGGTACCAGACGGTGTACGCGCGGGGCGGCACGGGGGCGGCACGCTCGGTCGCGGCCCCCACCGCCGGGCTCCATTTCACGTCGGGGCTGCTGGGCGAGCTCGACGCGGCGGGCGTCTCGCGGGAGGCCGTGACGCTGCACGTGGGGGCGGGCACCTTCAAGCCGGTGGAGACGGAGTTCGTCGAGCGACACGAGATGCACGAGGAGTGGTTCGAGGTCGGGGCGCCCGCGCTTTTGCGACTTACGGCGCACCGCGCGGCGGGCGGCAGGGTGATCGCGGTGGGCACCACCAGCGCACGGGCGCTGGAGTCGTTCCCCGCCCGATCGGCGGGCGAAGGGACGATCACCGGGTCAACACGACTGCTCATCACGCCCGGCTACCGGTTCGGACAGCTGGACGGGTTGCTGACGAACTTCCACCTGCCGCGGTCCACGCTGCTGGCGCTGGTCGGGGCGCTCCTTGAGCCGGCGGGGCGGACCGCGGGCTCTGGCGCCGGTTCGCCGGGGGTCGCGCGCCTGCTGTCGCTCTACCGGCTCGCGATCGGGATGGGGTACCGGTTCTACTCGTACGGGGACGCGATGCTGGTTCTGCCCTGAAGAATGTGCGATGCCCCCGGGGCCCCGGGCGCCGATATCCTTTCCCCGCCGGGCCGGTCCTTTGGATCGACCCCGGCGCACGGACGACGGCGGCGCTCCACGGAAGGGCAACGGATGCGACTGGCGGACCTGATCTCCGGCTGCGGGTGCACGCTCGTCGCGGGAGACGGTGCGCTGGAGATCGCCGGCGTGACCGATGACAGCCGCGCGGTGCGCCCGGGCTTCCTGTTCGTGGCGCGCCCCGGCGCGAAACAGGACGGCGGAGTGTTCATCGAGAGCGCGGTGCGCGCGGGCGCGGTGGGCGTGCTGGCGGCGCCGGGCGCGGGCGCGGCGGGAGTCGCGTCGGTCGTCGCCCAGGACCCGGCGCTCGCCGGGGCGCGGGTGATGGAGCGGTTCGTCGGCGACCCTTCGTGCAAGATGCAGATCGTGGGGGTTACGGGGACCAACGGCAAGACGACGACGTCGTTCCTCACGCACGCGCTGCTGGCGGCAGGGGGGCGGCGCGCGGCGCTGGTCACCACCGTGCTGCTGGACGACGGCGAGACACGCGCCAAGGCCGTCATGACGACGCCGGGCGCATCGGAGGTCTCCGCGCTGCTCGCGAGAGCCGTCGCGAACGGCTGCGACAGCGGCGTGCTGGAAACCTCGAGCCACGCGCTCGACCAGCGGCGCGTGGGCGGCGTGCGCTACCGCGTGGGGGTGTTCACAAACCTCACCGGCGACCACCTGGACTATCACAAGACGATGGAGGCGTACGCCGACGCGAAGGCCCGGCTGTTCGAAGGGCTGCCGGCGGCCCAGGACGGGGGCGTCGCGGTCGTGAACGCGGACGACCCGTGGTCGGAGCGGATGCTGCGCGACTGTCGCGCCCGCGTGCTCGCGTGCTCGGTCGGGGGCGGGTCGCTGCGAGGCGGGGGCTCGAACTGGTCGCGGTGCGTGGCTACGGTCGGCGCAACGACGATGCGCGGCATGGGGGTCGAGATGCTTGGGCCGTGGGGGCGCATCGGGGCCTTGGTGCCTCTGGTGGGCGCACATAACGCGATGAACGCGCTGCAAGCGGCGGCTGCCGCACACGCGCTGGGTGTCGATGCGCCGGCGATCGTTCGGGGGCTGGAGCGCGCGCCATCGCCGCCCGGCAGGCTGGAACCGGTGCGGATGGACGGGGGCGCCGAGGCGCCGTTCGCGGTGTTCGTGGACTACGCCCACACCGACGACGCGCTGGAACGGGCGCTCGGCGCGGTGCGCCCGCTCGTGGGCCCCGGCGGTCGACTGCTGTGCGCGTTCGGCGCGGGCGGCGACAAGGACCGCACCAAACGCCCGCGCATGGGGGCGGTTGCGGCGCGCATGGCCGACGTGGCCATCGTGACCAGCGACAACCCGCGCACGGAGGAGCCGATGTCGATCATCGGGATGATCCTTGAAGGCATGGACGAGGCGTCGCGCCGACGGGCCGTCGTGGAGCCGGACCGGGCACGGGCTATCGAGTGGGCGGTGGACGACGCGCGCGAGGGGGACATCCTGGTGATCGCGGGCAAGGGGCACGAGGACTACCAGATCGTTTCGGACGGGAAGGGAGGCACGGTGCGCCGTGATTTCGACGACCGGCTCGCCGCACGCGCGGCGATGGAGCGGCGGATGGGCGTCTCGCGCGGCGCGCCGGCGGGGGCGTTGCGATGAGTTTCTGGACCCCGGATTCCCTGCGCGCGGCCGCCGGCGGGACGTGGATCGCGCGCCCGGAGCGGCCGGACGCGGAGATGGTCGGCGTGAGCATCGACTCGCGCACGGTGCGCCCGGGCGAGGTGTACGTCGCCATCCGCGGCGATCGGTACGACGGGCATGATTTCGTACGCGACGCGGTGGCCCGCGGCGCGGCCATGGTGATCGTGGACGACAAGAACCGGGCGTCGCCCGAGTCGCTGCGCGGGGTCGGCGGCGCGGCGTGCGCGGTGCGGGTTCAGGCGACGCGCGCGGCGCTGCTCCGCATGGGGCGCGAGCGCCGGCGTGCGTTCGACGGGGTGCGCGTCGTGGCGGTCACGGGCTCGAACGGCAAGACAACCACCACGCGCCTGATCGACGCCGTGCTCGCCGTCCGCTGGAAGGGGATCGCGAGCGAGAAGTCGTACAACAACGAGATCGGCGTGCCGCTGACGCTGCTGCGAGCGCGCGCCGGCGAGCAGTACGTGGTGTGCGAGGTGGGCATGAACGCGCCGGGCGAGATCGCGCCGCTGGCGGAGGCGATCGGCCCGGACGTCGCGGTGATCACGAGCGTGGGGCGGGCGCACATCGAGGCTCTGGGGTCGGTGGACGCGATCGCGAAGGAGAAGGCGTCGCTGCTCCGGTTCCTGCGCCCCGGCGGCGCCGCGGTCGTGCCGGCGGGCGTGGCGGCGCTGCGCCCGCACCTCAAGGGGCTCTCGACGGTGATCACCTTCGGGACGGCCGACGAGGCGGACCTGCGCATCACGGACGCCCGCCACGCGGAACTGACGGGCGGGGGCGGCGCTGTCGGCCTGCGCTTCACGCTCAACGACCGGGCCACGTTCGAAGTTCCGATCGTCGGGCTGCACAACGCCTCGAACGCGGCGGCGGCGGTGGCGGTGGGGAGGCGCTTCGGGCTCGACGAAGACGAGATTCGGGCGGGGCTCAGGTCCGCGCGCCCGGCCGATATGCGTCTCCAGCGGCGCATGGTGGCCGGGGTGGACCTGCTCAACGACGCGTACAACGCCAACCCGGAGTCAACGCTCGCGGGCATCCGGGCGTTCGTCGACCTGGCGCGCGGAGCGCCCCGTCGCGTGCTGACGCTGGGCGACATGCGCGAACTGGGCGAGCACGCCCCGGGCGCGCACATCGAAATCGCCGAGTCGATCCTCGCCCTGGGCGAGCCGGGGATCGATCTCGTCATCACGGTGGGCGAGGCCGCGATGCACACGGCGCGCCGCCTGCGCCGGGACTGGCCGGCTGAGCGAGTGGTCGTTTTCAGCGACGCGGGCGAGGGGGCTGGCGGGGGCGCCGCGGCGATCGCCGCGCTGCTCAGGCCGGGCGACGCGGCGCTGCTCAAGGGCTCGCGCGGGGTGGGGCTGGAGCGGGTGGAGCGGGCGCTGGCGGACATCGAGGCGCGGTCTTTGCACGCGCACGCCCCGTCCCTTCGATAATCGAGCGTCGGGCGCCGCCCGGCGCACCCCCGACCGAACCACGACCGAACCCGGCGCCCGCCCCACATGCTCTACAACCTGCTCGACCTGCTGCGCGAGTGGCTCGAGCGTCACAACGCGTACCGGCCCTTCATGGTCCTGGACCAGGTGACGTTCCGCGCGTTCGGGGCGGCGATCCTCGCGTTCGGCATCGTGCTCGGGCTCGGTAAGCCGGTGATCGAGTGGCTCCGGCGCAAGAAGATCGGGGACTCGGGGCTCTCCGACGCCGCCGGGCTCGCCGCGTCGGCCGCCTCGAAGAAGAACACGCCGACGATGGGCGGGCTCCTGATCGCCGCGGCGCTCGGCGGGGCGACGCTCCTGCTCGCGGACCTCACCAACCGGTACGTGCAGATGGGGCTGATCACGCTCGTCTGGCTCGCGGCGCTGGGCGGGGTGGACGACTGGCTGAAACTCACGGCGTCGTCGCGCCCGGGCGGGTCGCGACAGGGGCTGTTCGCGTGGGAGAAGCTCGTCTTTCAGCTGGGCATCGCACTCCTTATCGGTTGGTTCGCGTTCACGCACGGCGACACCGTGGCGGAGCGCGATCTCGCGCACGTGCTCAATCTGCCGTTCCAGAAAACCTACAACCCGGGGACGATGAGCCCCAACGACAGCCTGATCTTTCTCGGTCGGCTGCCCTACATGCTCATCGCCGTGCTGATGATCGCGGGGATGTCGAACGCGGTGAACATCACCGACGGCATGGACG
>CAYVSR010000092.1:0-8479 GCA_964453125.1 uncultured Phycisphaeraceae bacterium
GGTCACGTCGGCAGGGCTGCTCGCGCTGGCGAAGCATCCGGTCGTGACGTACCTGCTGCTTCTGGGGCAGTTCGCGCTGCTGTGGCGTCTGGCGATCAAGTTCAATCTGGAGTCCGCGGCGTTCGTCGAGGTCCTGGGCGTGTGCGTGGGCGCGTTCGCGGTCCACTACTGGCTGCCCAAGGCCTGGCGCATGGCGTTCTTCGTCGGCGTCTCGCTGCTCTGCGTGTTCCTGGTGTTCTCGTGGGACAAGGGCGGGCGCGAGTACGGGCAGGGAGCGGTGCGCGCGGGCTGGCTCGTAGGCGCCGGGCTCGCGCTCATCGCGATCTGCCACCTGCCGATCCGGTGGGGCGTGCGGGTCGCGCTGCTGCTCGCGGCGGGCGTGGGCCTCGCGCTGATCACGGCGAAGGTGATCGCGACGCCCGTGCCGCGCGTGGTGTGGCCGATCCTCGCGGCGATGTTCATGTTCCGCCTGCTGGTCTACATGTACGACCTGAAGCACGACAAGGCCAAGCCCTCGTGGCAGCGGGCCATGGCGTACTTCTTCATGGTCCCCAACCCCTGCTTCCCGCTCTTCCCTGTGGTGGACTACAAGACGTTTGCGCGATCGCACTACGGCGCGGACTCGACGCACATCCATCAGACCGGCCTTCGCTGGATGGCCCGCGGCGCCGCGCACCTTGTCCTCTACCGCTTCGTGTACTACCAGGTCTACCTCGCGCCCGCCGAGGTGGTGGACGGCGGCTCGCTCGCGACCTTCCTACTGACGAACTTCGCGCTGTACCTGCGTGTCTCCGGGCAGTTCCACATCATCGTGGGCCTCCTGCACATGTTCGGCTTCAACCTGCCGGAGACGAACCGACGCTACTTCTTCGCCTCCTCGTTCACCGACTACTGGCGGCGCGTGAACATCTACTGGAAGGACTTCATCCTGAAGGTGGTGTACTACCCCGCGTATTTCAAGATCAAGGGCATCGGCGACGCGAAGGCGATGGCGCTGGCCACCATGTGGGCGTTCGTCATCACGTGGGCGCTGCACGCGTACCAGGTCTTCTGGCTCAAGGGCGTCGTGCCGCTGCCATGGAAGGACGTGGTGTTCTGGGGCGCCCTTGGCGTGCTCGTGACGGTGAACTCCGTGCTCGAGGCCCGGGGCGGGCGGACGCGTTCGCTCACCAAGCGCAAGCCCACGATGCGAGAGCGCCTCGTGCGCTCGGCGAAGGTTGTGGGCACGTTCCTCACGCTGTGCGTGCTGTGGTCCATCTGGTCCTGCTCGTCCCTCACGGAATGGATCGATGTCTGCAGGATGGCGGACGCGAACACCGCGCTCCGGCTGCTCGGCGCCGCCGTTGTCGCGGCGCTGCTCGCCAACATCCCCGCGCTCGACCCCCCGCCCGCGATCACCCCCGCAGCGGGGTCGAAGAACGCCGGGTTCACGCCCGCGCTGCTCCGTGCCGCGCTCCTCACATGCGTCCTGCCCGCGCTCGCGCTGCAGGCCATGGTGAATTCCCGCGTGATGGCGAAGATGCCCGACCAGACCGCCGCGATCGTCAAGAGCCTCACGTCGCGCACCAAGCCCATTGAACTCGAGCAGGACGTGATGGAGCGCGGCTACTACGAGGACCTGCTCGACGTCGGCATGGTCAACTCCCCGCTCGCGGAGGTGCTGAGCAAGCGCCCAGCCGGGTGGATCAGGCTCGACCAGTCGGACGCGATGCGCCTGACCGACGACATCCGCTTCCGCGAACTCGTGCCGTCCAAGGAGACCGTCGTCAACGGCGTGCTCTACCACACCAACGAGTGGGGGATGCGCGACGACGCGTACCCCAAGGCCAAGCCCGGCGGAACCGTGCGCATCGGGTTCCTCGGCGCCTCGTACGCGATGGGGTGGGGCGTGGCTCACGACGACTGCTTCGAGGCCGTGCTCGAGAAGCGCCTCAACGAGGGCGCCGGTTCGAACGTGCAGGCGCTCAACTTCGCCGTCAACGGCTACAGCCCGCTGTGCCAGACCGTCGCCCTGCCCGACACCGCGCTGGGCTTCGATCTCGACGTCGCGGTGTTCGTCTCGCACGTCTCCGACCCCTACTGGGCCGCCAGCCGTCTCGCCCGCGCCGTGCGCAAGGGCGTCCAACTGCCCGACCCATTCCTCGCGGAGTACGCGAAGCGCGCCGGCGTGGGGCGCACCACGCCCGACCTCGCCGCCGAGCGCCGCCTCTCGACGAAGTGGGAGGACATGATCGGCTGGGCGTACCAGCGCATGGCGGACCAGTGCCGCGAGAAGGGCGTGCGCCCGGTGTGGCTCTTCGTGCCGCGCATCGGCGACAAGCCCGGCGTGGGGCAGGCGAAGAACTTCCCGGCCCTGAAGGCCGCGGCGGAGAAGGCCGGCTTCACCGTGATCGACCTCTCGGGGGTCTTCGACGGCTACGCGGTCGACGACATCAGTTTGGCGAAGTGGGACACGCACCCCAATGAAAGGGGCCACCGCCTTATCGCCGACAAGATCTACGACCTGATCGCGGCGAACCCGGCCCTCGGTATCGTGGCGCCCGTCGCCACGCCCGAGAACACGCCCGACGCCGCGCGCCCGCCCGCGCCCACTGGAGGAACCTGACGAATGCAGACGGCTCAGATCCACGACACGGTGAAGGCCTTCATCCTCGACGAGTTCCTCCCCGGCGAGGACCCCGCGAACCTCGAGGATTCCACGCCGCTGATCACCGCGGGCATCCTCGACTCCATCGCCACGCTCAAACTGGTTTCGTACCTCGAGAAGCAGTTCAAGATCACGCTCGCCGCCCACGAGGCCGACGTCGATCATCTGAACACCCTCGCGGACATCACCACACTCGTGCAGACCAAGACGGGCGGGAAGGGCTGAGGCGTGTGGCTCCAGCAGTGGCTTGACGCGTCCGCGCGCGCGCGCCCCAACCACCCCGCGGTGGAGGAGGCCGGCGGCGCCGCGATCTCGTACGCCGAACTCGCGGCGCTGACCGATCGCGCCCGCGACCGGCTCGTCGCGCTGGGCGTCAAACCCGGCGACCGCGTCGGCGTCTACATCCCCAAGACCATCGACACCCTCGGCGCCATCTTCGGCGCCCTCAAGGCCGGCGCGGCGTACGTGCCCGTCGACCCCACCGCGCCCGCCAGCCGCAACGGCTACATCTTCGCCAACTGCGCCGTCAGGGTCGTGTTCGCCGAGGCGAGCCTCGTGCCCGGCCTGCAGCGCGAACTCGCCGTCAACGGCGCTTCGCCGGTGGTCATCCCCGTCGAGGGCTGCGGCGGCGGCGGCCCGCTGCGCGCCGCGCTCGATCGGCTGGAGAAGGAATCGCCCGCGCCCGAAGCGCGCACGCACGTCCCCAAGGCCGACGACCTGGCGTACATCCTGTATACCTCCGGCAGCACCGGGAAGCCCAAGGGCGTGATGCTCAGCCACGAGAACGCCAAGGTGTTCGTGGACTGGTGCTCGGATCACCTTAAGCCGCGCGCGGACGACCGCTTCTCGAGCCACGCGCCCTTCCACTTCGACCTCTCAATCCTCGACATCTACACGCCCATCAAGCACGGCTGCACGCTGGTGATCGTGGGGGAGGACCTGGGCAAGGAGCCCGCGCCCCTCGCGAAGTACATCGAGGACAAGAAGATCACGGTGTGGTACTCCGCGCCCTCGATCCTGAGCCTCATGGCCCAGTTCGGGAACATCCCGGCGCTGGGCTGGAAAAGCCTGCGGACGATCATCTTCGCGGGGGAGGTCTTCCCCGTGGTGCACCTGCGATCGCTCAAGAACCAGGCGCCCCATTGCGAGTACTGGAACCTCTACGGCCCGACCGAGACCAACGTCTGCACGTACTACCTGCTGCCCCCGGGCCCGGTGCCCGAGAGCCGCGCCGAGCCATACCCCATCGGCGTGCGCTGCGAGCACTACGACGAGATCGTGATCGACGCGGAGGGGCGCGAGGTCGCGCGCGGCGTCGAGGGCGAACTCTGCATGGCCGGCCCCGGCGTGATGGGCGGCTACTGGGGCAACGACGAACTCACGAAGAACGCGTTCGTCACCGTCAACGGGCGGCGCTGGTACAAGACCGGCGACATCGTCGCCCTCGACCCCGAGGGCAACTGGATCTACCGCGGCCGGCGCGACCGGATGATCAAGAAGCGCGGCTACCGCGTCGAACTGGGCGAGATCGAGGCCTGCCTCTACCAGCACCCCAACGTGCGCGAGGCCGCCATCGTCGCCATCCCCGATGAGTCCGCCGGGTTCATGGTGTGGGCCCACCTCTCGAGCCGCGACGGCGCCAAGATCTCGCTGATCGCGCTCAAAAAGTTCTGCTCCGAGCGCCTGCCCCTGTACATGATCCCCGACAAGTTCCAGTTCCACGACAGCCTGCCCAAGACGAGCACGGACAAGACGGACTATCAGCGCCTCAAGGCGCTCTCGACGACGTGAGCCGAGAGTTCAGCGAGCGCTGAGCCCCGCCGCGACCAAGCACCGGCGCAGCCCCTCGACATCGCCCTCGTCGAACGAGCCCACGTCCCACGAGTCGAGATCCAGCACGCCCCAGCAGGCGCCGCCCGCCTCGAAGCACGGCACGACGACCTCGCTGCGGTCGCGCGGGTCGCACGCGACGTAGTTCTCGCCCAAGTCCTTCACGTCTCGCACCACGAGCGGCGCCCGCGCGAGGAAACACCTGCCGCAAGCGCCGTGCATGCCGATGGGCGAGCACGCGGGCTTGTCGCGCCGCTCGGCGAGGAGCATCTCCGCGTCGCCCTCGCGCGCGGTGTAGAACCCGAGCCACGAGACGCCGGTGGGGGAGAGGGCGACCCACAGGAAGTCAACGAACGCCTTCATGCGCGCGGGGCGCCCGGGCTCGCCCACGGGCAGCGCGGCGCACGCGCTGCGAAGCGTTTCGGCCGCGGTGTTGTACGCCTGGGTGCGAGGCATCGGCTGATATTCTCGACCATCCGCCGCTCTCCGGCAAGCGCGTCGTTGCCCGGCGGGTCCGCCGGGCGCCATGAACGCCCCCTCCGCTGTTCGGCCGTGGCGACGGGAGCCGGCGCGCGCCGCGGGAAGCGACCGTCACGCGCGCCCCAGCGTCATTGCCCGTGCGAGCGGGCGCCCTCTTCGGGAGCGACCGACCGCGAGATCCACCCGCCGCCGAGCACGACGTCCGGATCGTCCGCGTCGTAGCACACCGCGGCCTGCCCCGGCGCCACGGCGAACTGCGCCGCCTCGAACCGCACCTCGAGCGAGTCACGCGCGGGATCGACGCGGCATCGCGCGGGCACGGGCTCGGCGTTGTATCGGATCTTCACGAGGCAATCGCGCCACTCGCCCGGCCCGGGCGCATCGACGAGCCAGTTGACCTCGCGTGCCTCGAGGCCCGCCGACGCAAGCGCCTCGCGCGGGCCCACCGTCACGGTGTTCGTCGCGGCGTCGCGACCCACGACGTAGATCGGGTGGCCCAGCGAGACCGACAGCCCGCGCCGCTGCCCGATGGTGAACCGGTGCTGCCCCGCGTGCGCGCCCACCGTCGCGCCGGTCGCGCCATCGACGATGGCGCCGCTGCCCGATCCTGCGCGTGAAGAAACCCGCGACTCCAAGCCGCCGCTCCCGCCGGCGGGCGACAGCGCGGGTCGAAGACGCTCCACCAGCCCCGCGTAGTCGTTGTCCGGCACGAAGCAGATCTCCTGCGAGTCCGGCTTGTCGAACACCGGCAAACTCCAGCGCTTCGCCAAGTCGCGCACCTCGTCCTTTGGCATGTGCCCGATCGGCAGCAGCATCTCGGTGAGACGCTCGCGAGCCGTGCCGAAGAGCACGTAACTCTGATCCTTCGAGCGATCCACCCCGCGCAGCAGCCGCGCGCCCCCTCGGTCGCCCCGCCCCTCCGTCGCCCCGTCGCTCCGGACCCGCGCATAATGCCCGCTCGCCACGAACGCGGCGCCGACCTGGCGCGCCACCTCGTGCAGGCGCCCGAACTTCAGCCAGTCGTTGCAGCGCACGCACGGGTTCGGCGTCCGCCCCTCGGCGTACTCATCAACGAAATAGTCGATCACGCGCCCGAACTCGCGCTTGAAGTTGAGCACGTAGAACGGCGCGCCAAGTTCCGCCGCGACCACCCGGGCGTCGTTCGCGTCGTTGATCGAGCAGCACCCCTGGTGGCCGATCTTGCCGCCCGCCCCGCCCAGTTCCTCCCCGGGGGAGCCCAGGCGCATGAACGCCCCCACGACGTCGTACCCCTCGCGCACCAGCATCGCCGCGGCGACGGACGAATCCACGCCGCCGGACATCGCGACCAGGACTTTCGGGCGATCGGCGGTCATCCGCACGCATGGTAGGGGAGGGGCGGCGGGCGCCCGCTCCGCTACGATTGCGCGCCCGGCCACGCCGCCGGAATCTCGCAATCCCCCCAGGACCCTCGATGGCCCTTTTCACGCGCAAGCCCACGAAACCGATCGACGTCTCTCCGCTCTCCGGCGCGCCAAGCGCGCCGACGGCCCGCGCGCCGGGAGCGCCGCCCGCGGCGGTCACGCTGCCCCCCGAGACGCGCGTCCGCGAGATTGGCGTGCGCCTCCTCGACGCCGCGCGCGCCCAGAAGGCGGGGCTGCTCTCCTCCAAGTTCTGGTCCGACAAGCTGATGAACTGGTCCATGAAGGACCCCGCCTTCAAGGTCCAACTCTTCCGCTTCGTCGACGCCTTCCCGACGCTGACGACGTCGGACATGATCCACGAGCACCTCGCCGACTACATGCGCCAGCCCGGCGTCACGCCCCCGCCGGGCATGGACCTCGGCCTCAAGGCCGGCGGCCTCGCCAAGGGGCTGCTCGCCTCCACCATCTCGTCGCAGATCAAGGGCATGGCCGCCAAGTTCATCGCCGGCACGGACGCGCAGTCCGCGCTGCCCATGCTCAAGCGCGGCTGGGACGACGGCGTGTGCTTCTCCGTCGATCTGCTCGGCGAGGCGTGCGTCTCGGACGAAGAAGCCGACGCGTACCAGAAGAAGTACCTCGACCTGGTCGCCAACCTGCCGGCCAGCGTCGCCGGCTGGAAGGCCACCGAACGCGTCGAGCGCGACCCGTGGGGGCCCGTGCCGCGGGTGAACGTGTCGATCAAGGTCTCGTCGCTCTCGCCGCGCTGCGACCCCATCCGCGCCGAAGTCGCCACGCTCGACCTGATGCGCCGACTGACGCCCATTCTCGAACTCGCCGCGAAGAACAGCGTGCTCGTCAACTTCGACATGGAGCAGCATTCGCTCAAGGACTTCACCCTCGACCTCTTCGAGCGCTGCTGCGCCACGACCGACTTCCACGCCGGCCTCGCCATGCAGGCCTACCTCCGCAGCGGCGACGCCGACGCCCGGCGCATCGGTGAGTGGGCCCGGCGCAGCGGCAGGCGCGTCACGGTGCGCCTCGTCAAGGGCGCGTACTGGGATTACGAGGTCATCAACGCCGAGAAAGAGGGCTGGCCCTGCCCCGTGTGGGGAACCAAGCGCGAGACCGACGCCTGCTTCGAGCGCATGGCCGCCATCTTCCTCGACTACGCCCCGCGCAACGCCTCCGAGGGCGGCGTGCGCCTCGCGCTGGGCTCGCACAACGTGCGATCGATCGCTTCCGCCCTCGCCGCCGCCGAGCAGCGCGGCCTCGCCCACGGCGCCATAGAACTCCAGATGCTCCACGGCATGGCGGACGAACTCAAGAGCGCCGCGGTCGAGTCCGGCCTGCGCCTCCGCGAATACGTGCCCGTCGGCGAGATGATCCCCGGCATGGCGTACCTCGTGCGCCGCCTGCTCGAGAACACCAGCAACGAGTCCTGGCTCCGCGCCGGCTTCCTCGACAACGCCTCGCCCGATGCGCTGCTGAAGAGTCCTCATGCCCTTCAGTCAGAGCCCGGAGCGGCAGCGACGGGATACCAGACCGTCGCTCAGAATGTCATCAGCCCTTCCGCGCCCGAACGCCACGCCTTGTCCCCCGCGGTCGAAGGGGTGGGCGACGGCCGCCCCTTCTTCACCGAGCCGCTGCGTGACTTCTCGATCGAGCCCGTGCGCGCCCGCTTCGCGCACGCGGTGGAACGGGCGAGCGTGCCTCGCGTGGCGAACGACTCCACCGTTGACCAGGCCCGCGCCGCCGTCGCGAAGGCCGCCGCGTTCTTCCCGACGTGGCGCGACACCGACCCGCGCGTCCGCGCCGGCGTGCTGATCAAGGCCGCGGCCATCCTCCGCGCCCGGCGCGACGAACTCGCCGGCGTCATGATCCGCGAGTCCGGCAAGACCTGGCGCGAGGCGGACGCCGACGTGTGCGAGGCCATCGATTTCTGCGAGTACTACGCGCGCTGCGCCGCCCCTCTCTTCGAGCCCCGCCGCCTCGGCCGGTTCATCGGCGAACTCGACGAGACCTGGCACCAGCCTCGCGGCGTCGCGGCCGTCATCTCCCCCTGGAACTTCCCCCTCGCCATCGCCTGTGGCATGACCACCGCCGCGCTCGTCACCGGCAA
>CAYVSR010000093.1:0-8415 GCA_964453125.1 uncultured Phycisphaeraceae bacterium
GCCCCCGACCAACTCGACCTGAACGCGGTGCTCAGTTTCTTCGGCTCGTCGTGCTAGCGAGCCGCGGCGCGGTTGCCGGCATTCCGGGCGGCGCGCGCTCCGACAACGGTCGGGACGGGGATCTGTGTGGAGCCCCGCGGATCCTCTGCTGCGCGGCCCTCGGCCGGGCCAACCGCTGCAAATTGGGCGGAATCCTTTTGGGATTCTCGGACCGCGCGGTATCTTGCCCCGCCGCGCTCCTTCCAAGCCGCGGTCAGGAGAAACCCATGCGAGCGACCGCTCGACTCGTTCCCGGCGTTCGTCGTCGCCGGTCGCTCCTCGCGCCGCTTGCCGTCGCGATCGCCTCGCCCGCCGCCATCGCGGCCGTGCCGTATCAGATCGTTGCGCGCACCGGCGACCCCGCCCCCGGGACATCCAACACGTTCCACGGCTGGAACAACCCCATGTGCCGCCAGTTCGGCGGTGTCGCGAGCTTCGGCAACATGCAGCTCGGATTCGGCGCGCTGTACAACGCCGGCATCTGGTCCGGTGGCGTCGGGTCGCTCGGGCTCGATGCGCTCGCCGGCGCTCCCCTCCCGGGCACGGGCGCGCGCGTTATCTCGCTCGTGAGTCACCCTACGCAGAACCGCAACGGCGTCGTTGCCTTTCACGCCGTGATCGATCCATCGTTTGGGTTCACGGACGACAACGCGCTCTTCATCGGCGTCCCGGGCGCGGTCAGCATGCTCGTCCGGGAGAACAATCCCGCCCCGGGCATCGCGGGCGCTCTCTTTGACTCGTTCTCCGCCGACCCCGCCATCAATGACTCAGGCACGACCGCCCTGCTTGCGAACCTCCGGAACGTGCCCGGGGGCACGAACCGCGCGATCTTTGCGGGCCACGCTGGCTCGCTGTCCAAAGTCGTTCGCACCGGCGACGCACTCCCCGGTTTCCCCGGCGTGACGTTCACCTTCATCGGTTCGCCGGTGATCAACACCGCGGGAGCGGTCGCATTCGGCGCGAACCATTCGGCGGAGCCCAACAGCGGGATTTGGATCATGAACGCCGGCGGGGCCATCGCCCCCGCGCTCCTGCCGGGCGACCCGGCGCCGGGGCTGCCCGCGGGTTCCACGTTCCCCTTTGGCGGCGGGAGTTCTTCCAACATCCCGAGCATGAACGATCAGGGCGAGTTCGCCTTCGCGACCATCGCGTCGGTCGGCGGGAACAACCGGCACGGCCTGTGGACCGGCCAACCCGGCTCGCTCCAGCGACGCATCGGCTCGTTCGACCCGGCGCCGGGCCTGGCGGCCCCCGCCACCATCGACACCATCGGCAACGCGCTCATCAACCGCGGAGGCAGCGTCATCTACAACGCCACGCTCAATAACCCGCCCAACGGCCGCGCCACGGGGATCTGGATGTACACCCCGGGCGTGGGCAACCGGCTTGTGTCGATCGTCAATGAGCAAGCGCCTGAGATGGCGCCCGGCATCATCATCTTCAGCTACAGCACCTCGTTCACCGGCAACAGCGCCTCGCACAGCCTCAACAACCGTGGCGAGGCGCTCTTCATCGGCAGCCTGAACTACACCGTCGCATCCACTCCCGCGTTCGGCATCTTCGCGGGGCGGCCCGGGCGCATCCACAAGGTTGTCGCCTCGGGCGACCTGCTCGAGGTGGCGCCCGGCGTGTTCCGCACGGTCGTCGTGCCGTACCTGTGGACCGGCGACAGTCCGGACACCGGTCGCTTCATGAGCATCAACGACCGCGGCGAGGTCGCGTTCATGGCCCAGCTCGACGGCGGCGAGTTCGCGCTTTGCGTCGCCCAACTCCCCCACCCCTGCCCCGGCGACACGACCGGCGACGACGTCGTCGATTTCATCGACCTCAATCTCATCCTCAGCCAGTTCGGCTTGGTCGGCCCCGGCCTCTCGGGCGATCTCAACGGCGATGGGACCGTCGATTTTCTCGATCTCAACGCCGTGCTGAGCTTCTTCGGCGGGGCGTGCTGAGCGGAAGCCTGACCGTCGCCTTCATTGGGCGCGCACCGGCGGGCTAGGATCACTTGTTCCCGGTGAGCGGCGCGCCATCCACCCGCCGCCTGGAGTGCCATCCCATGCGATCGCCCACCCCGCCGCGCGCACGCGCTCGATGTGCTATTGCGCTGGCCACGATCGCGGTCGGCGCCGTGGCCGCGAGCGCGCAGGTCGCCTATCAGGTCATCGCGTTTGGCGGCGATCCCGCTCCGGGCACGCCGCACACGTTTCACGCGTGGTCGAACGTCATGTGCCGCGCTCCGGGCAGGATCGCGGCCTACGGCAACATGAACGTGCCTTTCGGCGCCCCGTACAACGCCGGCATCTGGTCCGGCGGCATCGGGAGCCTCGGGCTTGTGGCGCTCGCCGGGGCGCCGCTTCCGATCACCAGTGGGCAAGTCCTTGCCGGGTTCTTCAATCCCAGCCAGAACCGCCACGGCGCCGTCATATTTCAGGGCCGCATTGACTCGGGCTTCTCCAACGATCAGGCGATCTTCCTGGGCGCCCCCGGCGCGGTCAGCCTGCTCGCGCGCGAGAACGACCCTGCACCCGGCGTGGCCGGCACGGTGTACGACTCCATGGACAACACCCCCTCGATCAGCGACTCGGGCGCCGGCGCATTCATCGGCGTGATCCGCGGGCCGGGCATCACCGCCTTTCAGAATGACTACGCGGTCTACGCGGGCCCCGTCGGCGCCGTCCAGCTCATCGCGCGCATCGGCTCCTCGCCCCCCGGCCTGCCGGGCGCCACCTTTAACCTGTTCAGCCCTCCCGTGATCAACCGCGCCGGATCCGTCGCGTTCACCGCGAACCTGTCCGGCGCTCCCAACAGCGGCATGTGGATCAACCCCGTGGGCGGGCCGCTCACCGCCGCTGTCATCCCCGGGCAATCCGCGCCCGGCCTGGCCCCGGGCGCCGTCTTCGGTTCCGCCCCCTCCGCTTCGGCGAGGGCAAACTTCAATGACAACGGCGAGATTGCGTTCGTCGCCGCCGCAACAGGCATCGCTCAAGGCCTCTGGAGCGGCCTCCCCGGCGCCCTGCAGCTGCGCGTGCGCACGAACGACCCCGCGCCCGGCGTCCCCTCGCCAGCGACCTTCAATCAGATCGGCAACGCCTTCCTCAACCGCGCCGGCAGCATCATCTACAGCGGCATCCTCAACAACGCGGCCCCGAGTTCGTCAGGAATCTGGACGTTCACCCCCGGCGTGGGCAACCGGCTCGTCGCGCGCATCAACCAGCAGGCGCCCGACATGGCGCCTGGCGTGCTCATCACCAGCTTCAGCGCCGCGATCACCGGCAACAACGTCTCGCACACGCTCAACAACCGCGGCGAGGCGATGTTCTACGGCGCGCTGAACTACAACGTCGCGCAGACCGCCGCGTTCGGCGTCTTCGCCGGCAGGCCCGGGCGCATCCACAAGGTCGTCGCCTCGGGCGACAGCGTCGAGGTCGCGCCCGGCGCCTTCCGCACCGTGATCACGCCGTACGTCTGGACCGGCGACAGCCCCGACTCCGGGCGCTACATGAGCATCAACGAGCGCGGCGAGATCGCCGTCTTCGTCTCCCTGGTGGGCGGAGAGTTCGCGCTGCTGCTGTACCAGTTGCCCGACCCCTGCCCCGGCGACGCCACCGGCGACGACGTCATCGACTTCATCGACCTCAACACCATCCTTGGCGCGTTCGGCGCCTCCGGCCCCGGCCTCACGGGCGACCTCAACGGCGACGGCGTGGTCGATTTCCTCGACCTCAACGCCGTGCTGTCGTACTTCGGGGGGGCCTGCTGACCGACCCCGCCAGCCGGAGCCGGCCACGCGGCGAAGCCCTCGCCCCCACGTCTCAGGCGGGTGTGCAACCGCCCCGACGCCCGGGACGGATACTGTTCCGGCGGGCGGGCCGTCTCTCCGCGCTTTCGCACCCGACCCCCCCCCCGCTGAGACGGTCCCCAGGCGGGAGGCCCCCGGCGACGGACGCTGCTGCCATGCACCGACCGATTCCTGCACTGGCGTTCTGCATCGGCGCGTTCGCGCTTGCGCTGACCTCGCCCGCCGGCGCCCGCGCGCCCGCGCCGCGCCCCGCCGGGCCCGCCGACGTCGTCTTCTGCTACCCGAACACGCTGACCCCCGCGCAGTTCAGCGAGGCGATGGAGCGCTGGGGGTTGCTCCCGCCCCTCGCCGTGCTCGAGGGCAACGCCGACTTTTTCCTCGATTCCCTCGCGTGGCTCGGTGAGGGCATGCTGCAGGAGAGCGGCGGCGCCAACCGCGCGGACCTCACGTACTCCCTCGTGCCCGACGGCGCCGCGTGGGGCAGCCTCTCGTACGCGCAGGGTCCGAGCGACTTCCGCACCGCGCTGATCGGCGCGTTCGGCCCGGGCAACGAGGACCTGGGGCTGGAGTACGTCCGTGCCGGCATCGCCGCGTATCGCGTCGCGGGGCTCACGTTCAGAGAGGCCCTCGACGACGGCGCGCCGTGGGGGACGCCTGACCCCGCCGCGCCCTTCCGCGGCGACTTCCGCATCGGCGGCCTGCCCGGCGGCGCCATCTTCCTCGGGTACTCGTCCTACCCCGCCGGCGGGGGCGACGTCGCCATCAACACCGGCGTCTTCACGTGGGGCAACCTCGGCAGCAACCTCAACGACTACCGCGCCCTCCGCAACACCGTCGCCCACGAGGTCGGACACGCCCTCGGCCTCGCGCACACCGTCCCCTGCGACCGCACCAAGCTCCTCGAGCCCGTCCTCAACACGGACATCGACGGGCTCTCCATCGACGAGATCCGCGGCGCCCACCGCAACTACGGCGATCGCCTCTCGGGCAACGGCTCGCCCGAGACGGCCGTGCACCTCGGCGACCTCGCCTCGCCCGCGCCGCGCGCCCTCCGCTTCCATTGGCTCTCCACGAACGGATCGAACGCCAACTTCAACGGCAGCGATCGCGACTGGTTCCGCTTCACCCTTTCCTCCGCGCAGACCGTGCGAATCTCCACCGACCAGACCGGCGGCTCGTACATCTCCGCGCGACAGGACGTCAACTGCTCCGCCGCCGCCACCCCCGCCACAATCGACGCGCAGAACGCCGGCGCGCTGGCATTGCAGCTGCGCACCTCGACCGGCGCGAGCATCATCACGACCGCCCCGGGGAACCCCGGCACGCCGCAGCGCATCGAGCAGTTCCTCCAGCCCGGCGAATACACCGTCCTGGTGCGCGACATAGGCCCGAACATCGCCGCCAACCAGCGCGTGCAGACGTACGACTTCGCGATCAGCGCCGGGGCCGCGCCCGCTCCGGCGCCGCCCCTCGCCATCGCCGGCATCGGCAAGCGCGCCCGGGCCAACACCGTCGCCTTCTTTCTCGGCGATATCCACTCCCGTGCGCTCGAGCCCGGCGCCACGCTCTCGCCCGCCTCGTTCGACTGGGACCTCGACGGCGACGGAGCGTTCGAGACCAACGACACCGCCCGCCCGTTCCGCCAGTACTACTCCAACGGCGACTACGCCGTCTCCCTCCGCCTCACCGACTCCAACGGACGATCTTCCGTCGACACCATCCCGCTCACGGTGTACGACGCCGTCACCGTCGTCGCGCTCGTCCTGCCGCAGAACGCCCCGCGCCTGTCGGTCACGCCAATCACCATCTACGGCGCCAACTTCAAGAACGTGATGAGCGCCTCCGAGGTCACCGTTTCAGGCTTCGGCGTGCAGGTCGTCGGCACGCCCGTCTCGAACGCGGACGGCACGTCGCTGAGCGGGCTCTCGCTGGTGGTCGCCCCCGACGCCGCGCTCGGCCCGCGGACCCTGTTCATCAACAACGCGGACGGGCAGGGCATCGGCCTCAACGCGGTGACCGTCGCCATCGCCAACGCGTGCGCCGGCGACGCCAACGGTGACCGCGTGATCGACTTCCTCGATCTCAATGTCACCCTCGGCCAGTACGGCCAGACCGGCGCCGGCATCGAGGCCGATTTCAACGGGGACGGCGTGGTGGACTTCGTGGACCTCAACATCCTGCTGGGGAACTTCGGGCTGCACTGCTGATCGTGCGGCCCGCCGACGTGCGAACCGCGGCGGACACGGCCCGCCGCTTCCGGGGCCTGTCGCGAAGAACCCCCGCGCCCGCGCACGCGGCGCTCCCCGCACCACCCGCACAGCCCGCGCGCCGTTGTGGCGGCCGCGCTTGCCTTCCAGCACATTCGTCGTCCCCAAGCCGATGCTCCACTCCGTGGCGCCCGGCGCCGGGCGCGGAGCGCCGGAGCGGTCGGAGATCGCCCCGAGGGCGGCGGGACTCGCCGGGTTAGTGACCGATAACCCGCCGGCGCCCGCGCGGAACACGTTGGAGTGCAGCGACTTGCGTCGGATTTTTCGTTGATTTTCAGACCGCGTGTGCGAGAGTGAGGGTAATCGGACGCGCCGCCCCGCACGAGGGTCGGCCGCCGCACGGAGAGCAAGGGGAACGCGCGCCGAGCGTGGCGCGCCACACAGCAACAAGTCCGATCCGCGGCGGCGTTCGTCCGCGCGGGTCCGTATCTGAGGAGTGAGGCGATGAAGACCCGCAGCCGCATGTTCGCGATTCTTGCCGGCGTCGGCATGTTGACCGGCGCTTCGTTCGTGTCCGCGAACCGCGCCCTCGCGGGCGGGCCCGTCCCGATCACGTCCGCGTTCACCTACCAGGGCGAGCTGATCCAGTCCGGCACGCCCGTCACGGGCACGGCGGACTTCCAGTTCACGCTGTGGGACGCCGCCAACGCGGGCGTCCAGATCGGCGGCCCCGCGCCGCTCGAGGCGCTGAACGTCTCGATCACCAACGGGCTCTTCGTCGCCACGCTGAACTTCGGCGACGTGTTCAACGGCCAGCAGCGCTTCCTCGAGATCTCGGTGCGCCGCCCCGCGGGCTCGGGGCAGTACGTCACGCTCGCGCCGCGCCAGGCGCTCACCGCGACGCCGTACGCCTCGTTCGCGCTGACCCCCGCCGGCCCGCAGGGGCCCGCCGGGCCGACTGGCGCACAAGGACCGGAAGGCCCGGCAGGCGGCGCCGGCCCGACTGGCGCACAAGGACCAGCGGGACCGGATGGTCCTCAGGGTCCCCAAGGACCCGCAGGCCCGGCCGGCGACGCAGGCCCGGCGGGCGCGCAAGGGCCCGCGGGCGCGCAAGGGCCCGCGGGGCCGGAAGGTCCTCAGGGGCCCCAGGGACATCAGGGCATTCAGGGCATTCAGGGCATTCAGGGTCCTCAGGGCCCGGAAGGACCCCAGGGCCCGGAAGGCCTGCAGGGCGCATCGCCGTTTGACCTGAACGGCAACAACGTCTTCCTGCTCGGCTTCGATGTCGGGATCGGCGTGGCCGACCCGGCGTTCCCCCTGGAGGTCAATGGCGTCATCGCGTCCACTGCCGGCGGTTTCCGGTTCCCCGACGGGACCGTGCAGACCACCGCGGGCGGCGGCGGCGCGGGCTGGGGCCTCTCCGGCAACGCACTCAGCGCCGGCCAGTTCTTCGGCTCCACCAACTCCTTCGCCGTCGACTTCCGCGCCAACAACGCCCGCGCCTTCCGCATCGAGCCGGGGACCTCGCCCAACCTGCTCGGCGGCAGCGCGAGCAACACCATCACGTCCAACGTCATCGGCGCCCACATCGGCGGCGGCGGCAACAGCGGCTCAAACGAGCCCAACAGCGTCACCGACGACTTCGGCACGGTCGGCGGCGGGCGCGGCAACCGCGCCGGCAACAACGCCGGCACCACCAGCGACGCCATCGGCGCCACCGTGCCCGGCGGCCTGCGCAACGAGGCCACCGCGACCACCGCCTTCGCCGCCGGCAACCGCGCCAAGGCCAACCACGCCGGCGCCTTCATCTGGGGCGACTCCACCAACTCCGACATCTCATCCACCGCCGCGAACCAGTTCATCGCGCGCACCGCCGGCGGCGCCACGTTCTTCTCCAACGCCGGCATGAGCCAGGGCGTCACCCTCGCCGCCGGCGGCGGGTCGTGGGCCTCCGTCTCCGACCGCAACGTCAAGGAGAACGTCAAGAACGTCGACGCCCGCGAGGTCCTCGAGCGCGTCGCCGCCATGCCCATCGCGGAGTGGAACTACATCTCGCAGGACCCCGCCATCCGCCACATCGGCCCCATGGCCCAGGATTTCCACGCCGCCTTCGGCGTGGGTGAGGACGAGCGCCACATCACCTCGATCGACGCCGACGGCGTCGCGCTCGCCGCGATCCAGGGTCTCAACGAGAAGGTCCACGAGAAGGACGCGCACATCGCCGACCTCACCGAGCGCGTCAAAGCCCTCGAGGCCGTGATCCGTCGCCTCGCCGAGCAGAAGGACGGCGCCAAGTGAGAGCCGACGCGCCCGCGCTCCTCGTCGCCGCCGCGCTCCCCCGCGCCTTCGCGGGCGACCCTTTCGAGATCG
>CAYVSR010000094.1:0-8271 GCA_964453125.1 uncultured Phycisphaeraceae bacterium
GGTGTCGCGCCCGGCGCCGCCGAAGACGCGGACGTCCTTGCCCAGCAGCAGGTCGCGGATGTCCTCGCTGGTGAGCGACCGCGTCGAAGGTCGCGACCACGCCAAGGTGCCCGCCTGCGTCAGGCCCCGCGTTTCCTTCGTCTCCTCGATCTGCCCGCCGGCGAGCGTGATCGTCACGGTGACGTTGTTCTTGCGGTAGTCCATGTAGCGGTGGTGCAGGCGCACGCCGTTGGAGAGCCACGACGACTGCACGTCGATGTGCGGGTGCACGACGGCCTCGGCGACGGTCCCGGGCTTGGGGGTCTCCTTCATGAACTTGTCCGGGCGCGCACGCTCGGCGTCCGCCGCGGTCTTGACGCCGAACGCCGCGCGCCCGACCTCAACGACCTCGGACTCCGTCGCGACGGGCTCGGCGCCCTCCTCGCCCGGCTTGGGCGAGGGCATGTTCAGCACGAAGAGCGCGTTGGCGGGGTCGAAGTTGCGCGCGAACGCCTCCGACACCTCCTTCGCGGTCACCGTGGGCAGCAGCGCGGCCATCAGATCAAGGCCCTGCTGCGAACTCATGAAGGGCTCACGGTCCCCCACCGATCGTGTGATCGCGCGGGCCCACGCGGGCGAGGCGATGGTGCTCTCGCGCTTCACGGCGTTCTCGGCCTGGTTGAGCATCTCGCGCCGGGCGTCCTCGATCTCGCGGTCGGTGAAGCCGTGCTGGCGCGCCCGCTGGGTCTCCTCGCCCAGTTGCGCGAGCATCGTGCGCCAGTCCTTTGCCTCGCCGATGGCCTGCACGCTGGCCTGGCGCGAGGTGCGGAAGAGGTCCGACACCGACGCCGAGGCGCCGCGGAACTTCATCTGGCCCGCGTCCACCTTGGCGCGAACGCGCCGGTTGAACGCGAACGACCCGATGCGCTCGATCAGCTCTCGGCGCGCGTCGCCCACCGTCGTCACCGGGGGCACACCTGGCGCGATCATGTTCACCTCGACGCCGCAATAGGGCAGTTCCGCGTCGGCGCCCACCACCGCCCGGGACTCCGTCGGGGTGCGGATGCCCGCGTCCTCGCCCGGCGCCTTCGCGCCCCTGGGGACGCTCGCAAACGCCTCCGTCGCCAGCCGGCGCATGGTCTCGATCTCGGCGTCCCCCACGACGACCAGCGTCATGTTCCCGGTCGTGTACCACTTGGAGTAGTAGTCCGCGAAATCCTGCCGGTTCACCCCACGGATCGTCTCCTCGACGCCGATGGGCAGTCGCACCGCGACGCGTGAGCCGGGGTACTGCTTGGGCAGGGTCTCGTCGAAGATGCGCTGGATGGGGCTGAGACGCGCCCGCTTCTCCTCGAGAATGATCTGACGCTCCTTCTCGATCTCCTCCTGCCTGAGGTCGAGGCGCCCGGCGACGTCGGACATGAACAGAAGGCCCTTGGCGATCGTCGCCTCGTCGTTCTTGGGGAGGTCGAGCACGTAGTTCGTCGCGTCGAACCCGGTGCTCGCGTTCTGGTGGCGCCCGAACGTGAGCCCGAGCGACTCGAAGAAGGGGATGAGCGTGCCCGGCGCGAAGTTCGCCGAGCCGTTGAACGCCAGGTGCTCAAGAAAGTGCGCGATGCCGCGCTGCTTGTCCGTCTCGTTCATCGAGCCAGAATCGATGTAGAGCGCGATGTAGACGTGCCCGGCGGGGAGCGAGTTTCGCATCAGTCGGTACGCCAGCCCGTTGTCGAACACGCCGCTCACCACATCGGGGTGCGAGGGCAGCGCCTGCGCCGGGTTCGCGGGGTCGAACGCGCCCCCCGGACCCCGCGCGAGGGCGCCCGCCGAGGCAAGAGAGCCGGCGAGAGCGACCGAGGCGAGCAGACGCTGGAAGATTCGGCGCATGGCGGCGTACTCCGTCGGGCGCGGCGCCCGGGCAACCGCCGCGCGCCGCCGCACCGCACGATGCTACGCCCCTGAGCGCCCTCCGTTGCGTCGTCACTCGCGGCACAGGTTGTCCACCGGGCCGGGCGCGCGATTCCCGCGAGTATCATCACGCCGTCGGCGGAGCCAGACCCAACCACATTCGCACGGAAGCGCATATGCCGGACCCGGCCCAACCCGCGAAGCCGCCTCAGGGCCCCCCCGGCCCCGGCGAGCCCCGCGCGGGCGACGAGCCGCTGGCGCGCGACCGCCAGTTCGCGCACCTCCACCTGCACACGGAATACTCCCTCCTCGACGGCGCCAACCGCGTCGACCGCCTTGTCGCGCGCGTCAAAGAACTCGGCATGACCGCCGTCGCCGTGACGGACCACGGCAACCTCTTCGGCGCCATGACGTTCTACGCCCAGGCCAAGGCCGCGGGCGTCAAGCCCATTCTGGGCTGCGAGGCGTACGTCGCCCCCGGCCCGCGACAGGACCGCACGCACACGGGCGTCATGGACGGCGGCTACCACCTCGTGCTGCTCGCCGAGAACAACACGGGCTGGAAGAACCTGCTCTACCTCGCCTCCGAGGCGTATCTCACCGGCTTCTATTACAAGCCGCGCATGGACCGCGCGATCCTCGAGTCGCACGCGGGCGGCCTCATCGCCATCTCAGGCCACCTCGGCTCCGAACTCGCCTTCCACCTCGTCGAATACGAGAAGTCGAAGGACGAGACCCACTACCGGCGCGCCCTCGACAGCGCACGCTGGCACGCCGCCACCTTCGGCGTCAACGAGAGGGGCGAGCCGCGGTTCTACGTCGAACTCCAGCGCCACGTGCCCGAGCAGGACGCGATCAACCCGCACCTCGTCCGCCTCGCGCGCGAACTCAACCTGCCGCTCGTGTGCGACAACGACGCCCACTTCCTGCGCGCCGAAGACTGGGACGCCCACGACACCCTGTGCTGCATCTCGATGGGCAAGACCAAGGCGGACGACACCCGCCTGAAGTACCCGCCCCAGCTCTACGTCAAGAGCCCGGGCGAGATGCGCGCCCTTTTCGCCGACATCCCCGAGGCGCTCGACAACACCGTCGCCATCGCCGAGCGCTGCACCGTCGATCTTGAATCGCAGAGCCACGCGCCTGCCGTGCGCGTCCGGCGCCCGGCGACCCCGCGCCCGTACACCGGCGAAACCGACCTCACCGCCTGGTTCAAGGCCTTCTGCGCCGACTACACCCTCGAGCCGTTCGACTCCGGCGCCGCCAACGAGGCCGACACCGAGCGCGCCAAGCGCGAGGCCGACCTCGCCCTGCGCGAACTCGCCGAGGCCGGGCTCGTCTGGCGATACGGCGCCGGCGTCTTGGAGCCCTCGCCCGAGAACGACGCCATCCGCGCCCGCCTCGCCCGCGAACTCGCCATCCTCGCCGACAAGCACATCTCCGCCTACTTCCTCATCGTCTGGGACTTCGTCAACTGGGGACGCCAGCGCGCCATCCCCTCCACCGCCCGCGGCTCGGGCGTCGGCACCATGGTCGGCTACTGCCTCGGCCTCTCCAACGCCTGCCCCGTGCGCTACGGCCTGCTCTTCGAGCGCTTCACCGACCCCGACCGCGCCGAATACCCCGATATCGACATCGACCTCTGCCAGGACCGACGCGCCGACGTCATCAATTACGTCCGCCAGAAGTACGGCCACGTCGCACAGATCATCACGTTCGGCCGCCTCAAGGCCAAAGCCGCCATCCGCGACGTCGGTCGCGCGATGGGCGTCCCCCTCGCCGACGTGGACCGCATCGCCAAGCTCGTCCCCGACACGCTCAACATCACGCTCGAGCAGGCCATCGAGCAGGAGCCCGAACTCCAGAAGGCCGCGTCGCAGAGCCCCGACATCCAGCGCCTGCTCGACACCGCGCGTCGCCTCGAGGGCCAGGCCCGCCACGCGAGCGTGCACGCCGCGGGCGTCATCGTCGCCACGCGCCCCCTGCACGAGATTGTCCCGCTCTACAAGCAGTCCGGCAGCGAGGACGCCGTCACGCAGTGGGACGGCCCGACGTGCGAGAAGGTCGGCCTGCTCAAGATGGACTTCCTGGGCCTGCGCACGCTCAGCGTCATCGAGCGCGCCAAGGAACTCATCCGCGAAACGCTGCCCGAGAGCGCCATCCGCGCCGCCATCGGCTGGCCCGCCGACCGCCCCGGCGACCCGCTCGACCTCGACCGCCTCGCGTTCGACGACCAGCGCGTCTTCGACGTCTTCCGGCGCGCCGACACCGCCGGCGTCTTCCAGTTCGAGTCCGGCGGCATGCGCCGGCTGCTGGCCGAGATGAAGCCCGACCGCATCGGCGACCTCATCGCCGCCAACGCCCTCTTCCGCCCGGGGCCGATGGACCTCATCCCCGCGTACAACAAGCGCAAGCACGCCCTCGAAGAGATCCCGAGGGTCCACGAGATCGTGGACCGGCACACCGCGGAAACCTACGGCGTGATGGTCTACCAGGAGCAGGTCATGCAGATCTGCCACGAACTGGGAGGCATCCCGCTCCGCGAGGCGTACACGCTCATCAAGGCCATCAGCAAGAAGCAGCAGAAGAAGATCGACGCCGCCCGCCCGCGATTCGTCGAGGGCGCCAAGGCCAAGGGCCTGCCCGCGCGCAAGGCCGAGGAACTCTTCGAACTCATCCTGAAGTTCGCGGGCTACGGCTTCAACAAGTCGCACTCCACCGGGTACGCGATCATCGCGTATCAGACCGCGTGGCTGAAAACCTACTTCCCCAACCAGTACATGGCCGCGTTCCTCACCTACGAGTCGGGCGCGCTCAAGATCGAGGAGTGGACGAAGTACCTCGCCGACTGTCGCACGACCCCCCTCCCCGACGGTCGCGTCGGCGTCGAGGTATCGGCGCCGCACATCAACCTCTCCCGCTCCGACTTCTCTGTGGTGTTCGACGACGCCGAGCCGCGCGACAACTGCCACGGCCACGTTCGATTCGGCCTGCGCGCCCTGAAGGGCGCGGGCGAGAAGGCCATCGGCGCCATCATCCGCGAGCGCGACAAGGGCGGGCCGTTCACCGGCATCCACGACTTCTGCGAGCGCGTGCCCGCGGGCGCCGCCAGCGCCGTCAACAAGGCCACCATCGAGGCGCTCGTCTGCGCCGGCGCGTTCGACTCACTCCACGGCGTGGCCTCGCGCGCGGCGCTCTTCGCCGCCATCGAGCCCGCCATCGCCGCCGGCCAGGCCCTGGCGCGCGACCGCGAGTCGGGCCAGTCCTCGCTCTTCGGCGGCGCGCCCGCGCCCGGCTCGGCCCCTGCCGCCGCGCCGCGCCACACGCAGGCGCTGCCAAGCGTGCCCGCGTGGGACGAGTCCGAGACGCTCCTCCGCGAGAAGGCCGCGCTCGGGTTCTACATCTCTTCCCACCCGCTCGACCGCTGGCGCGAGACCATCGTCTCGCTCTCCTCCACCGACTCGCAGCGCTTCAAGGACCTCGCCCACGACACGCCCGTCACGCTCGGCGCGCTCCTCAAGTCCATCCGCCTCATCGCCACGCGCAGCGGCGGCAAGATGGCCATCCTCACCATGGAGGACTTCGAGGGCGTCTTCGAGGCCGTGCTGTTCCCCGAGTCTTACGCCGAACTCACCGCCAAGCTCGGCGCCCGCCTCGCCATCGACGCCATCCTCTTCGTCTGCGGCGGGGTGGACAAGAAGCGCGGCGAGGCCCAGATCATCGCCGACGACCTCGTCCCCGTCGCCGACGCCGCCGCCCGCCTCGCGTCGCGCGTCGAGATTACGTTCGACGAAGAGGCCCTCAACGGCTCGGGCCACGCCACGCTCGACCGCATCGCCGCGATCCTGACCGGGCCGACCGACGCCGGATCCGGCTCGCCCGCAAGCATCGACACCTCGCCCGCCGCGCCCGCGCGCCCTGCCTCGGGCACGCAGGTGGTGTTCGTGATCAAGGCCGCGGGCAAGCGCTTCCTGCTCGACGCCCCCGCTCGGCGCGTGCCGCCGACGCCCGTCGTGCTCGGGCGCCTGCGCGAGGCGGTGGGCGCGGGCAACGTACGGATGGTCCCCGCGCCGCCGCGCCGGCGCGAGCGCCCGGGGCGCGATCAGCCCTGGCGTCGGTCGAATTCGTCGTCGGACGAGTGAGGCGCGCCCTCGCGGGGAGCGCCGTCACGTGCGAACAGGCGCCGTGCGAACATCGACGCCTGCGCTCGTGCCCCGTGCGCGCACGAGGAGATCTCTCCTCGCGCCATGCGCCGCTGCCAGCCCGGTGTCAGCCACAGTGAGGTTTATTGCTTGGCGCGCGTCCGATCGATGGATATCATCCGCTCGCCACTGCGCGCGTAGGCGCGCGGCTCTCTCGGGGCCCCCCGATGCGCCTCCAACAACGTTCGTCGCACCGCGACATCGCGCGCGCACGCGCGCACCGGAGGCCTCATGACACCCCGACCCACGCCCTGGACGCTCCACGGCCCGATCGGCATCGGCGATCAGCACGAACTCCGCGACGCCGAGGGCAGACTGGTATGCATCGTCCCGGACCATGAGGGGGACGCCGCCACGGTCGGCGAATGGATCATCCTCGCCGCGAACGCGGAAGCGACGCGCGATGCGCGGATCGACTCATGCGAGATGTCGCCTGCGCCCGTGCCGGTGCGCGTCGCGGTCGAGATCGCGCGTCAGAGATACCCCAGCAGATAGAACACGATCAGGAACACGACGATCGTGCCGAGGATCCCGCCGCCCCATTTGTACGCCGCGAACCCCGCGATGCCGCCTCGGATGAGCCTGTTCATTCCCGTTCCTCCTGTGTGACTGTCGGCGGTGCGCCGCGTCCACCACACCGTACGCCGGGCGCATGAGAGACGGCGCAAGAATCGATGAGCGCACGCTCATCCGCGCGACGAGCGAACCGCTCGCGCTGTCAAACTGCGCAGCGCATCAGGCCTCCGCCGCCACGCGCACGCCCCCCCCTTCCAGCGCCTCGCGCACCGCCCGCGCCACACCCACGGCGCCCGGCGTGTCCGCGTGCACGCAGATCGTTCCCGCGTCGACCGTCACGCGCGAGCCGTCCGCAGCGATCACCCCCTCGCCCTGCGCGATGCGAACCGCCTGCGCCGCCGCCTCCGCCGGGTCGGCGATCACGGCGCCCGCCAGGCCCCGCGCCCGCAGCGTGCCGTCGGCCTCGTAGCTCCGGTCGGCGAACGCTTCCGCCACCACCCGCAGCCCCATCGACCGCCACACGCCCAGCGCGGGCGACCTCGCGAATCCAACCATCACGACGCCAGCGCCGCACCCCGCCAGCGCGGCGAGCCCGATCGCCCGGGCGACCTCCGGCCGCGCCCCCGCCGCGTGGTACAGCGCGCCGTGCGCCTTCACGTGGCGCACCTCGCCGCCCAGCGCCCGCACGATCTCGACCAGCGCCCCCACCTGCGAGCGCGCGCTCGCCTCGATCTCCGTTTCCGTCATGGCCACCTCGACGCGTCCGAAGTTCGCCCTGTCGGGGTAGCCCGGGTGCGCGCCGATCGCCACGCCCCGCGCCAGCGCCGCCGACGCGATCGCCCGCATGCTCGCCCCGTCCCCCGCGTGAGCGCCGCAGGCGATGTTCGCCGAACTCACGACGCCCAGCAGCGCCAGGTCCGTCGCCCGCTCCGCCGCGCCCTCGCCCTCGCCCATGTCGGCGTTGAGGTCGATCGTCCGCGCTCGCCTTACCTCGGCGCGCCCGGCCATCACTCGATCTCCGTGCCGCGCGTCTCGGGCAGCGCGAACACCAGCGCCGCCCCCACCACATACAACCCCGCCGTCAGCGCCAGCGCCACGCCCAGCCCCTGGCGCTGCGCGACCAGCCCCACCGTCCACGGCGCCAGGGCGCTCGCCGCCCTTCCGAGGTTGTAGCACGCCCCCATCGCCGCCCCGCGAACGCCCGACGGGAACAGCTCCGCCAGCATCGAACCGAACACGCTGAAGTACCCGTGCCCCAGGAACCCAACCACCGGACTCAGCAGCAGCAGCGTCGTCTCGCTCCGCGCGCTCAACCCGTAGATCGGCACGATCACCGCGGCGCCCAGCACGAACGCCACAAACGTCGGCCGCCTGCCGAACCTGTCCGCCAGCAGCCCGAATGTCGTGTACCCGAAAAACGCGCCGACCTGCATGGGGATGACCCACCCCAGCGACCGCACCACGCCGAGCCCCGCGCCCCCCTTCTCGAGCGGCGAGGCGAGAAACGCGGGCATCCACGTGAAGAGCCCCCAGTACGCGAACAGCAGCGTCGACGCGAGCAGCGTGGCGATCACCATGCGTCTCGCGTACGGCGGGCGCGACAGGACGCGAAGCGCCCGCGCGCCGCCGCGCTCCCCGCGCGGGCGCGCCGCCCACGCCGCCGGCTCCT
>CAYVSR010000095.1:0-8267 GCA_964453125.1 uncultured Phycisphaeraceae bacterium
CGCCTCGAGGCGATGCGCGAGTGCCAGATCCGCGTGGGCGATCTCATCGTGATCGCCCCGTGGACGTTCCAGGTCATCGATCGCGCGCAGGCCGGTTCGCCCAGCACGCTGATGCTCGCCCAGATGGACGCGACGCCCGACTCGGGCGCGACGGTCAAGCGCATCGGCGCCGAAGCCCACCGGGCGCCCGCGCAGATGCGCCTCGACCTCTTGCTCGACTGCGCCGGCGCCATCCACGCCTCGCCCGACGAGGCCTCGCTCGCCGAGGCCATTCTCGACGCGGCGCTCGCGGGCACCGGCTTCGCCAACGGCGCCATCCTGCGCCCGACGGGCTCGAACGAGAGCGTCGAGATCGTCGCACACCGCGGCATGATTCACTCCGGCTCGAGCACGGGCGGCGGGCAGGACGGGCACACCATGGGCTTCGGCGGCGGGCCGCGTCTCAGCAAGTCGCTCATCGCGGAAGCGGCGCTGGGCGTGCCCGCGATTCTCGTCGCGTCCGGCGATGCGCCGTCGGACGCGTACAGCGTGGTGCAGCTGGGGATCGAAGAGGCGATCTGTGTGCCGCTGATGCTCGGGCCCGCGGTGTCGGGGTACCTCTATCTCGACAACCGGCGCGCCGGGGGCGGGGCGGGGGCGTCCGCGGCGCCGGACGCGCCGGACTTTGCGCAGGGCCTCGGTCGTCTCGCGGCGATGGCGCTGGCGAATCTGAAGCGCGCGGAACTCGAGCGTCGCCAGGGCGCGATGGACGCGGAGATGACGGCGGCGGCGGAGGCGCAGCGCTTCATCCTGCCGCCGCGGACGGGCCAGTGCGGCGCGCTGTCGTACATCGGCGAGAGCCGCGCGGGCCGCGGGCTGGGCGGGGACTTTTACGACGTGATCCCGCTCGACGACCACCGGGTGGCGGTGGCGCTGGGCGATGTGACCGGGAAGGGCATCCCGGCGTCGGTGCTCATGACGGCCACGCAGGGTTTCTTGAACGCGGCGTTGCAACGACACGGCGACCCGGGGCAGGCCGTCGCGGAACTGAACCGCTTCGTGCACCCGCGCACTCCCGCGGGGCGCTTCGTGACGCTGTGGGTTGGCGTGTTTGACACCGGCGCGGGCACGCTGACGTACGTCGATGCGGGGCACGGGTACGCGCTGCTGCGCGCCCCGGATGGCGTGGTGCGCCGGCTCGATCAGGGGACGGGGCCGCCGGTGGGCATCGATTCGGCGTCGAACCACACGGCGGTCATCACGCCGCTGACGTTGGGCTCGATCGCGCTGCTGGTGAGCGACGGATTTGTCGAGCAGCCGACGCCCTTCGGCGGCGCGGCGATGCGGAACCAGTTCGGGCTCGACGGCGTCACGGCGTGCCTGGAGGCGGCGCTCAAGAGCGAGGCCGGGGGCGACCCGCTGCACGAGTTGTTCGCGGCGGTCGAGCGTCACGCGGGGTCGGCCCAACTGGCGGACGACGCTACGGCCCTCCTCGTCCGTTGGTGAGGCCGGCGGGTGTGCGTTGCGCGGGAACCGAGCGAGCCGGGCGTGCGAATGGGTCAGGGGCCGGCGCTCTCGTTGGTGTCCGCGCCGGACGGATAACTCAGCCTTCGGCCGGGCCCTGGCCGGACCAGGCAGTTTTCCGCTTGGAGCGCCCCCGGAACGGCGCTACCGTCCCATGGCGGCCCTCGGCGCCTTCCCCGCCGCGGCTCACTCGAGGAGAGATATGCGAACAACCGCCCACACCTGCGCCCACGCCGTGCTGATCGCCTCCGGCGCGGCGCTCTCGCTCTCGGGCGGCGCCCGCGCGGCGGACCGGCACTGGAACAACCCGCAGGGGGGCAGTTACACGACGGTCACGAACTGGCAGGAGACGACCTTCCCCGGCGTGACGGACACCGCGCTGTTCCAGATCGTGCCGACGTACACCGTCACCTTCCCTTCGAATCAGACCAACGCCGGGGTCTCCGTCGGGGCGGGGTTCCCGACGTTTGACCTCACCGGGCGGACGCTCGACGTCAACGGCGTCCTCGTGGTGGGCACGAACGCGTCGCCCGCGCGCCTCGGCGTGCTCGGCGGGGCGCTCACACCCAACTCGGCCTCGATCGCATTCGGCGTCGGGTCCGTCGCCCGGGTCGACCTCAACCCGGCCTCGGCGCTCACGATCGGTGGGCCGCTCACGCTCGGCGGCAGCGGCGACGGCACGCTCATCCTGAACTCGTCGACGCTCGCCTGTGCGGACGCGATCCTCGCGCAGGCTTCGCCGTCGGTCGCGTCCCTCATGCTCGGGTCGGGAGCGTCCCTCACCGCGTCGGGCGAGGCGTTCCTGGGCTCCGCCGGCGATGCGACCGTCGAGGTCTCGGGCGGCTCAACCATGATCGTCTCGACCGGGGCGATCGCGTCCGGCGTTGAATCGACCAGTTCCGTGCTGATCACCGGCGCGGGCTCGCGCGTGCAGTGCGGCGGGGAGTTCGTCGTGGGCGACGCCGGCGATGGCCTGCTCGAGATCGAGAGTTCGGGGGCCGTCACCTCGGGCCAGGGCACCGTCGGGGTGGAGGCCACGTCCGACAGCGTCGCGACGGTGACGGGCTCGGGCGCCGTGTGGAACATGGGCGGGGCGATGCAGATCGGCATCCGCGGCAAGGGCGCCATCGCCATCACGGGTGGGGCGGACATCGTCGGGACCGCGCCGGGTTTCTTCGGCGTGTTCGATGGCGCAGAGGGCACGGGCACGGTGTCCGGCCTGAGTTCGTCGATCTCCTGCGGCGGGCAGCTTCAGGTCGGTCGCGAGGGCAAGGGGCGCCTCACGATCGAGGGCGGCGCATCGGTCGCCAGCACGGCGGTCGGCTCCGCCAGCGGCACGGCGGGCATCGTCGGCCTGCAGATGAGCGGCGACGGCGGCGTCACCATCAGCGGCTTCCCCAGCGTCTGGACCAACGCGGGCGGATCGCTCGTCGTCGGCTGGGGCGCCCTGGGTACGCTCGACATCGTCGGCGGCGGCGCGGCCACCAGCGTCAGCGGCTTCGTGGCCAGGAACCCCGGCTCGATCGCCTCCGTTCGAGCACAGGGCTCCGGATCGCGCTGGACCATGTCCGGCTCGCTCCGCATCGGCCTCGATCCCTCGAACGCAATCGGCGGCGCCGGGACGGTCACCACGCTCGACGGCGCGATGATCCAGGCCGCCGACGTCACCATCGGCGGGTTCTCGACACTGGGGGGCAACGCCACCGTCGCGGCGGCGCTGGTCACCAACCGGGGCATCGTCGCGCCCGGCGGCCTATCGCCCGGCACGCTGACCATCGACGGCACGTTCACCCAGCAGGCCCAGGGGCGCCTCTCGATCGACATCGACCAGACCGGCGCGGACAGGCTCGCGGTCGACGACACCGCCACGCTCGCCGGTCAGCTCTCGATCACCACGCCCCCGGGCTTCGCGCCGGCCAACGGCACGGTCTACACGATCGTGACCGCCAATTCCCGAGTCGGCACGTTCACGTCTGTGGTCTCGACGCCGATGCCGGGCGGCAGGTCGTTCTCGGTGGCGTACAACCCGGCGAGCGTCGTGCTCACGGTGGTTGTCGGGCCGGGCTGCCCGGGCGACGCGAACGGCGACCTCGTGGTGGACTTCGTCGACTTGAACATCGTGCTCGGCTCGTTCGGTCAGATGGGCGCCGGCGTGCCGGGCGACGTGAACAACGACGGCAGGGTCGACTTCGTGGACCTGAACCTGGTGCTGAGCGCGTACGGCACGAGCTGCTGAGCGGCCGGCGGAGCGGAAAATGAACGCACGCCGCGGGACGGCCCGCGGCGTGCGTGTTTTTCAGGGGTCGCGCGGGGCCGGGCCCCGTGTCTGATCAGCAGACGATGCCGAAGTTGGCGAGGACGATGTTGAGGTCGGCGAAGTCCACGTCGTTGTCGCCGTCCACGTCGCCGCTGAGGCCGGCGCCGGTCTGGCCGAACTGGGCGAGGACGGTGTTGAGGTCGGCGAAGTTGATGATGTTGTCGCCGTTGGTGTCGCCGGGGCAGAGGACGACGGAGGCGTCGGCCACTTCGCCGGTGATCACGAGGGCGAAGCCCTGCGTCTCCTGGTTGACCGCCGTGCTCCTCACGCGGACGGTCCAGGTGCCCGCGATCGGGGCGGAGATGTGCACCTGCTCGGTGGAGTTGCGCGCGTCCGCGGCGCCGCCGGTGACGGACACGCCGGCCGAGAAGACGTTGCCGAGGTAGACGGAGTCGCCGTTGGGATCGACGACCTCGAGGTCGACGTCGTTGATCGGGGTGAAGGCGGCGTTGAGCGCCGCGGCGACGTCGGTGAAGGTCATGGTGACACGGAGCTGCTCGGTCGAGCCGACGACGTCAAAGGTGTACTCGATGGACTGGCCCGGGGCGGTGAACGCCTCGGCCGAGGCGTTGCGAACGTCGTGCACGAGGAGCGTGCGCGTGTCGCCGGGGAAGAATGCGGAGTAGTCGGCGACGAGGCGGCCCCAGCCCTCGCGGTTGCTGGGGTAGCCGGCGACGCCGGTCATGTCGACCGAGCCGTTGATGATCATCGCGCGGAGCAGCGCGCCGGTCGGCGTCATCGCGTCGGACGCGTTGGCGGCGCCGGTCGGGTAGAAGCCGTCGGTGAAGTACTGGCGGACGAGGGCCGCGGCGCCGGTGACCGCGGGGCAGGCCATCGAGGTGCCCGTGAGGCTGGCGGTGGCGCACACACCGCCGGAGGACGAGGTCGTCGAGCAGCCGGGGGCGTAGGTCTCGGGCTTGCGCCGCTGGTCGGCGGTCGGGCCCTGCCCGCCCGAGCAGTGGTTGTTGATGCTGGCGTTGTCCTGCGTGGCGCCGACGGCGAGGCAGGACTTGCCGTTCTCAGGCGTCGTCGCGGTGCCGCCGTTGCTGACGGCGAAGGCGACCATGCCGTCTTCGTTGGCGCGGCTGTAGAGATCGATGGCGCGGGACCAGCCGTTGTACGCGGTGGTGCCGTCGGCGCCCCACGAGTTGCTGTGGACGCGTGCGCCCTGCGTGTGGTGCTGGTTGAGACGGGAGAGGAACGTGGTGCCGGTGGACGAATCGCTCGGGATGGTGTTGAAGACCATCAGCGCCTCGTACGCGACGCCGCGAAGGTTGTCGGTGAACGAGCCGCTGTCGCCCGCCATGGTGCCGGCGGTGTGCGTGCCGTGGGAGTCCGAGCCCGAGGTGGCGTTGTACGCGAGGAACTTGCGGTGGTTGACGCCGGCGGGGTCGTTCTCGGGATCGCGGAACGAGCAGTGCTGGATGTTGGGGCGTCCGTCCATCAGGCCGGCGACCTGCCCGAGGCCGGTGATCCCGTTGGCGTAGAAGGGCGTGGCGGCGAGCGTGCCGCTCTGCACGACCGTGCGCGAAGTGTTATTGCGCATGGTGGCCTCGGGCGCCTCCTCGACGAACTGCACGCTCTTGAGCGCGGCGATCGGGCCGGCGGCGTCGGCGGTCATCTGCACGGTGATGCAGGGGTTGTCCGCGAGGTCGCCCGAGTCGATGACCTGCACGCCCGGGATGGCGCCCAGCGCGGCGACGCCGGTGCGGACGTCCTCACCCGTGAAGAGATAGACCCACGCCAGGACGAGCCCCTGGTCGGCGAGCGCCTGGCGCGCACCGGTCTGCGCCGGGCGGCGGCCCATGACCGGGTCGATCTTCCACGACGCGTCGAACTCGGACGCGAAGCGCACGAAGCCGAGGCGGTCGAGGTCCGCCGGGCGGGCGCCGGGGGCGAAGTTCGCGATGTACGCGTTGACGGGGAGGTATTGGCCGAGCACGAGGCCGGCGCTGGTGAGCGCTTCGCGCCGCTCGGGCGTCATCGGCCCGTCGAGCTGGATGACGAAGTGCTTGGCGGGGGCGCCGTTGTCGGCGGTGAGCAGGCGGCTGACCTGGCGAGCCTCGCCGACCAGCTGGAGTCCGGAGCGGAGGTAGAGCGTGGAGGGGTTCAGCGGGCCCTCGGGGACCGTGACGTCCTCGGCGCCGAGGTTTGCGGCGCCGCGTTGGGCAAGGGCGGCGCTCCAGCCGGCGGTCGAGCCGGCCAGCGCGAGCATGAGAGTGGCGATCCCCGGGCGGCGGGCTTCACGGCGCTTCGACATGGAAGAGTTTCTCGCGTGGGTTCGGGCGGCGCGCCGGACTCGGCTCCACGCGGCCGGACCAACGCCCTGCCCGCCGGGCGTGTGCCCGTGGGGTGATTATCTTCGGACAGACTACCCCTCGAAAGACTGCGGAACAACACACTTTCCGGGCATTGCTCTGAAAAGCGTCCGGGAATCGGCTCCGGCGTTCGCGGCTCCCGCCTTTGGGGCGTTGGACCCCCCCGCACGGCGTGGGTATCTTGGTTCCCCCGCGTCGTCGCCCGCCCGGAATCCCGGGTCCTAGGACCCGCCGGCGCGCGATTCCCTCGGCGCCACCACGAGACACACATGCCCGCCACCACGTCCAAGAAGCGTTCGCCCGCCGCCCCCGCCGCCCCCGCCGAGCCGACGATCTCGGTCGCCGACGGCGGGCCGTGCCTCAAGAAGGTCACCATCGAGGTGCCCGCGTCCGCGGTCGCGGCCGAGCTGGAGGGGGCGTACAGCGCGCTTGGCACGCAGGCGTCTCTGCCCGGCTTCCGGAAGGGGCACGCGCCGCGCCGTCTCGTGGAGCGCATGTTCGGCAAGTCGGCGAAGGACGAGGCGAAGCAGAAGCTGGTGAGCGCCGCGCTGCGCCGGGCGATCGAAGAGAACAAGCTCCGCGTGGTGGGCGAGCCGGAGGCGGGCGAGGATCTCGTCAAGGCCGACGTGAGCGCCGACAAGCCGATCAAGGTGACCATCGACGTCGAGGTGGCTCCCGAGTTCGACCTGCCCCCGATCGAGGGCATCCCGGTCAAGCGGCCGACGTACACCGTCACGCCCGAGCAGGTGAACGAGGAGATCGACCGTCTGTGCGTGCACGAGGGCGAACTCGAGCCGCGCGACGTCGCCGAGCCGGGCGACTACTGCACGGGCAAGGGCGTGATCAAGGACGAGGCGGGCAAGATCGTGCTGGAGATTGACGGCGCGGTGATCCAGGCGCCGACGCCCGACAAGAACGGCAAGGGCGCGATCCTCGGCGTGCTGGTCGATGACTTTGGAAAGCAGATGGGGCTGCCCAAGCCGGGCCAGACCGTCAAGGTGAAGGCGAAGGGGCCGGCCCACCACGAGACGGTGGTGATCCGCGGCAAGCCGATCACCATCGAGTTCGAGGTCGCGCGGGTGGACCGCATCCGGCCGGCGGCGATCGCGGACATCGTGGCGCGCACCGGCGCCCCCAGCGAGCAGGCGCTCCGCGAGGCGCTCACCACGCGCCTCACCCAGCGGAACGTGGTGCGCCAGCAGTCGCACATGCGCCGCCAGGTCGCCGAGACCCTCCTCGAGAAGACGAAGATGGACCTGCCCGAGCGCCTCAGCGAGCGCCAGGCCTCGCGCAACCTCGAGCGGCGCCGGATGGAGCTGATGTACCGCGGCTTCAACCCGGTGCAGATCGAGGAGCAGATCGCGGAGATGCGCGCCGCCTCGGCCGAGACGGCGGGCAAGGAACTCAAGCTGTTCTTCATCCTCGACCGCGTCGCGCGCGACCTCGACGTGCAGGCGAGCGAGGGCGAGCTGAACGCGAGGATCTCGCAGATGGCCGCCGAGCGCGGCGAGCGCCCCGAGCGACTCCGCGCCGAGATGATCCAGCGAGGGCAGATCGGCATGCTCGTCCAGCAGGTGCGCGAGCACAAGGCGATGGACGGCCTGCTCGGCAAGGCCAAGGTCGAGGACGTATCCGGCGACGAGTTCGAGAAGTCGCTCGCGTCCTGAGACGGGCCCGATCGCTCGCCGTGCGGCCTCGGCGGTAGCATGCCCCCTCGCACCACGAGGCCAACCATGCGCCGACTCGCCGCTCTCGCCCTGCTGTCCGCCCTTTTCGTCGCCCCACTCGCGCGCGGCGCGGCGCTCGTGCTGCACTGCGGCGAGCTGCTGACCGTGCCCGGCCGGCCGGCCACGAAACAGGCCACCGCGCTGGTGAAGGACGGGCGCATCGTGCGCATCGCCCCGGGGTTCCTGACGGCCGACGCGCTGGGGCCGGACGGCGCGGGCGCCGAGGTGATCGACCTGAAGGACAAGTTCGTCCTGCCGGGTTTCATCGACTGCCACACGCACATCACGTGGGAGATGAGCCGCAACTCGCGCCTCGAGGGCGTCGAGAAGTCGGACGCGGACCAGGCGCTCGACGGGGTGGTGTTCGCCCGTCGCACGCTTGAGGCGGGGTTCACGACGATC
>CAYVSR010000096.1:0-8251 GCA_964453125.1 uncultured Phycisphaeraceae bacterium
GGTACAGCGAGGCGTCGGTCGAATAGAGCATCCGGTCGTGCAGCCCGAACCGAACCTCGCCCTCGACGGCGTTGGCGAGGTCGCGGGCGAGCGCGGCGTGATCCTGGGACGTCGTTTGAATCTCGTCGAGTTGGCGCCCCGACGACGCGGGGCTCAGAATCGGCAGAGCGGACATCCGACCTCCGGGCGAACCCATGGGGACGCGTCACCGTAGCATGACCGCATGACCGCGGGCGCGTTCATCACGCTGCTGTTTGTCGCGGCGCTCGCGGCTTGGATAGCGCACCTCGTTGTCGCGGAGCGCCGGGCCCGTAAGGAATTCGCCCGTCTGACCGCCGTCGCGCGCGAGCGATGCCCGCGCTGCGCATACTGCATCGCCGGCGCCCCGCGCCCGATGTGCCCGGAATGCGGGCTCGGTTTCTTGGGGCATTCCGACGACTGGCGTGCCCAGCGCCAGGGAACTTGCGGCGGGCCCCCGCATCTCAGGGCTTGAACCCTTTGGGGGCTCGCCCACTCCATCGGCACGCGCGGAATCAGCGCACAAGGAGACCGTTCATGCGACGCACTCGCCACCCGTTCCTGCTCGTCGTCGCGACGGGACTTGCAGTCTCGACCAGTGCGCTGGCGGCGCAGCAGGCGGCGTCGCCTGCCCAGCCCGCCGCCCCCGCCCTCAGCGCCGACGCCCTCCCGCTCCGCGCCGTGACCCTCTACCGCTCGGGCGTGGGCTACTTCGAGCGCTCGGGCGTGCTCGCGGGCGATGCGCTGGTCTCGCTCCGCATCGACAAGGACCTCGTCAACGACATGCTCAAGTCGCTCGTGCTGCTCGACAAGGGCGGCGGCTCGGTCAGCGCCGTGGGCTTCGGGTCCAAGGAGCCCCTCGCCCGCCGACTCGCCTCGTTCGGCGTGAACATCGCGGACAACCCCTCCGTCGCGGCGCTCCTCGAGCGCGTGCGGGGCTCCCGCGTGCGACTCACCCTCGCGGACGGGCCCGTCGAGGGCACGATCCTGGGCGTTGAGCAGCGCCCGACCGCCATCCCCGCCCCGCGCACACCCGGCGGGCCCGAGGCGCAGGGCGCCACCGGCGTCATCCCCGAATTCTTCGTCAACATCGTCACCGCCGCCGGCCTCAAGTCGGTCGCCATCTCGCGTGTGAGCGCCTTCGAGCTGCTCGACGCGAAACTCGCGGAAGAACTCAACCTCGCGCTGGCCGCCCTCGCCGGGGCGCGCGACGAGCGTTCCGCCTCGATCGACCTTGCCTTCAGTGGCGCGGGTGAGCGGGCGGTTGCCGTGGGCTACGTCCACGAGACCCCTGTGTGGAAGACCTCGTACCGCCTCGTCCTGCCCGAGGCGTCCGAGTCGGGCGGCGCCAAGCCTGTGCTGCAGGGCTGGGCCATCGTCGAGAACACCACGGACGAAGACTGGCGCGAGGTTCGCCTCTCGCTCGCCAGCGGCGCCCCCGTCGGCTTCCGCATGGACCTGCACGAACCACTCTTCATCGAGCGCCCCATGCTGCCCGTGCCCACCGCGGCGATCGCCCGCGCCCGCATCTACGAGAGCATCGAGATGCCGCTCGGGGCTGATTCCGCCGAAGCCGCGGTCGCCGGGCTGGCCGCCCGCGCCGCTGAGCAGGCGCCTCAGCGAAGCCGGTGGTCCGCCAAGTCCGGCGCGGCGCCCGCGTCACCGATGATGGATCAGAGCCAGGTCCTCAACCGCGCCGACGACCTCGCCCGATACGCCGCGGCCGGGCAGGCCAGCGGCGTTGAGACGGGTGAGTCCTTCCGCTACGAGATCAGCGCGCCCGTCACCATCGAGCGCCAGCGCTCGGCCATGCTCCCGACCCTCGCGGGCCCGGTCGACGGCCGCCGGGTCTCGATCTACAACGCGGGCGACTCGCGCGAGCACCCGATGCGCGGCGTCGAGATCACCAATTCCTCGGGCTTCGAGCTCGCCCCCGGTCCCATCAGCGTGTTCGACGGCGCCGGCTACGCGGGCGATGCGCAGATCGGCTTCACCTCGCGCGGACAGCAGCGCCTGCTCTCGTACGCCATCGACCTCGACGTGCGCGTGCTCTTCGACGCCGCCACCACCGAGGAGATCACCAAGGTTCGAATCGCCGGCGGCATGATCGAGCAACAATCGGTCTCTCGCGTCACGTCCGCGTACCGCCTGACCAACCGCGACGGCGCCCGCGACCGCGTGGTGATCGTCGAACAGGCGAAGCGCCCGGGATGGGACCTGAAAGCGCCTCAGAAGCCGAGCAGCGAGAGCGAGGGGTTGAACCGGTTCGAAGTGGCGCTGGCGAAGGCGGCGCAGGCGACGCTCAGCGTTGTTGAGGAACGGACGAACTGGTCGCGCATCGGCGTGGTGGGCTTCGACCTGCCCCTGCTCCTCACCTACGCGAAGAACGGGAAGGCGTCTCAGGCGGTGGTGGACGCGGTCCGCAAGGCCGCGGAGCTGCAGGCGGGCGTGAACGATCTCGACGCGAAGGTCGAGCGTGCGAAGAGCGAGGGCGCGTCGATCTCGGCGGACCAGCAGCGCATCCGCCAGAACATGCAGGCGGTGGACCGCGCCTCGGACCTCTACGCCCGGTACATGAAAGCGCTGACCGAGCAGGAGAACCGCATCGAAGCGCTGAACGCAGTCTTGGCGGACCTGCAGGCCAAGCGAGACGCGGCGAAGGCCGCGCTGGATTCGTACGTCGGTTCGCTTAACGTCGAGTGAGGCGCGGCTTCAGCCTCGGAGCGCCGCCAACAGCTCGCGCACCGTGATGCGCACGCCCGGGTGCGTCGCGTCGGGAGCGATTTCCGCGAGCGGTTCGAGCACGAAGCGGCGCTCGTGCATGCGCGGGTGCGGCACGACGAGCGCCGGCTCGCCCGCGCCGGCGCCTGCCGGTTCGTCGATGATCGCGTCGGCGTACAGCAGCAGGTCGAGGTCGATCGTGCGCGGGCCCCAGCGGGCCTCGCGCGCCCGATCCCGCCCCAGCGAGAGCTCGATGCCGAGCAGCGCGCCGAGCAGGTCGCGCGCCGTGAGGCTGGTCCGCAGGGTGGCGGCGCCGTTGAGGAACGGACGGGCGGAAGGGTCCGGACCGCGGGGCCCCACGGCGACCGTCTCACGGAACGCCGACACGCGGACAAACTCGACGCCGGGTGTCGCCCCCATCGCGCGGACCGCCGCGCCGAGAAGCGCCTCGCGATCCCCCACGCTGGACCCCAAGCCGACGTGCGCCACCGCGCCGCCCGCGCCCGGGGGCTGGCGATCGACAGAATGGGCGCGCGGCTGGCTCGTCGCCAAATGATAAACCCCGCGGGGCGCGGGGTCGGGTGGACGGCGTTGGCGGCGTTGGTCAGTTCCGAGACTGCTCGAACTCGGGCGAGCGCTGGTGCATCTGCGCCTTGAGGCGGGCGAGGATGGACGAGTGCATCTGGCTGACGCGACTCTCGGAGAGATCGAGCGTCTGGCCGATCTCCTTCATCGTCATTTCCTCGTAGTAGTAGAGGATGACGATCAGGCGTTCTGCGCGGGAGAGCCCGCGGGTGATGAGCGTCTTGAGGTCGTTCCGCTGCGCCTCGGTGAGGGGGCTCTCCTGCGAGTCGTCCTTGATGACGTCGATCTCGCGGAGGTCGCGGCTGGAGTCCGAGTTGAACCACTTGCGGTTCAGGCTGGTGACGCCGACCGGGCCCGAGTCGCGCTGGAGCTTCTTGAACTCCTCGTCGTCGACGCCCAGGCGCGTGGCGATCTGGGTGTCGGTGGCGATCTGGCCGGTCTCCATCTCGATGGCGTTTCGCGCGTGCTCGACCTTCGCGGTGCGCTGGCGGACGAGACGGGGCACCCAGTCCATCGAGCGGAGCTCGTCGAGGATGGCGCCGCGGATGCGCGGGGCGCAGAAGGTCTCGAACTTCACGCCGCGGTCGAGGTCGAAGCCGTTGATGGCGTCCATGAGGCCGAAGAGGCCGGCCTGCATGAGGTCGTCGACGTCGACCTCGTCGGGGAGCCGGGTGTGGATGCGCTCTGCGTTGTAGCGCACGAGGTGCAGGAACTTCTCCATCAGAAAGTTCCTGATGGTCTGCGAGTGCTCCCGCTGGTACTCCAGCCAGACCTCGCGCATGGGCATCGCCTCCAGTGATTTCGCGGTGATCGCCGCGACCTCCTTGGGGGCACGCCTGGCGCCGCTCTGCTTGGGCGCGCCGGGTTTCTTCGTCACGTTGGCGGACTTGACGCTCGGCATGGTCGTCTCCTTGACCATCGATCCAGCCCGAGCCGCTGATGCGCCGGGCTGCGCGCCGCACGCTGTCGCGCCGGCGCTCGTTCTCTCCGGACCGCGCCCATCCATGGGCGACTGTCGGACGCAGTATGGAATACCCGGCGCGCGCCCGTCAAGCCCGCCCGTGCGTTCTCCACCGTTTCATCACACCGGGATCGGCTCGTCGTCGAGGGGCGCGCCGGCGTCCGCGGCCTGGGCGCCCCGACCCGACACCGGGTTCTCCCGCCTGTGCTGCGCCAGCCGCTGGTCAATGGCGCGCTCGCCGATCGCCCCCAACGCCTGGCCGAGCGCATACAGCGCCGCCATCGCCACGATCGCGCGGGAGAGGATCTCCTCCGCCGGGTTGCCCGCACCAAGCCCAGCCACGATCGCGATCGCGAACGCGCTCAGACCCAGGCACGAAGCCGCGACCTTGGTCGGCATCCCTCGTTCCACACGCACTCCATCGCGCGACAATTACCGCGCGGCCAACTTCATCGGCCCGTCACGGGGCCGACTCCAGCGGACCGACTCTTCGCAATCCGTGTTCCACGCGCTAGAGCCGGCGCGATGCGCCTCGAGCCCTTGCCAGCCAAGCAGTTACGCCCCTGGCGCTCGGGCCCGAGCGCGCCGACGTGGCCGAGGTGAGTCCTACCGCTTCCCGAACAACGACCGCGAGTGCGTCGATTCCGCGCGCCGCGCCGCTGCCCGGCGCCGAGATCATGAAGGGCTGACGCGCCCGCACAGCGCGGCCGACCGCCGGGTCCGATGGCACCCAACCCGCCAGCGCGATCGGTGCACCGAGGAACCGCGCCGCGACGGCGGACACGCGCGCGTGCACCGCGAGCGCCTCCTCACGGCTGCGAGCCTGGTTCACGACCAGCCTGGCGCGCGCCAGCGCCATTGGGCGCACGCCGTCGCCCCCCGCCGCGGCGCATTTCAGGAGCGCGTACGCGTCCGTGATGGCCGTCGGCTCGGGCGTGGTCACGATCAGGCCGAGGTCGGCGCTGCCGAAAAGCGAGAGCGCCCCGCGACCGATCCCGGCGCCGCAGTCCAGCGCCAGCACGTCCGCGCCGCGGGCCAGGCGCTCCACCGCGTCGAGGAGGCGGCGCGCGGCGCGATCGTCGAGGTCCGCCATCGAGGCCACCCCGGCGGCGCCCGGCGCGAGCGTGAAGCCCCCCGGCGCGCGCACGAGGATGTCCTCGACGGCCTTCCGCCCGGCCACGACGTCCGCGAGGTCCCCGCGCGACGACACGCCGCAGAGCACGTCCGCGTTGGCCAGCCCGAGGTCGCCGTCGAGGAGGGTCGTACGAACCGACGCCCGACTGAGCGCGATGGCGAGGTTTACCGCGATGCTTGACTTGCCCACGCCCCCCTTGCCCGACGCGATGGCCACGATCGGCGCGCAGGCCGCGCCGGTCTCATCGCTCGATCGCTCGCCCCCGCCCAGCGACATCGCTCCGGCGGCGCCCCCGAGCGCGTCCACGAGCCTGCGGAGCGACGACGCCTGGTCGTCGGCGGAGGCGGGGCGCGAGCCCGCGCCGGGCGCGATGGCGAGCGCGCTCATGACGCGACCCGCCCGTCAAGGATGAGCCCGGCGATCCGGTCGGCGCGCGAGGCTTCGATCTTGTCGGGCACTTCCTGCCCGGTCGTGAGCCACGACAGACGGGCGTCCACGCGCCGGGCGACGTTGACCAGCACGCCGAAACTCACCGCCTCGTCGAGTTTCGTGAAGATCACCCGGTCCGGACCGGCCGGCGCGAACCGTTCCGCCGCCGCCAGCAGGCACGACTCGCTGGCCGTGCTGGATAGCACCAGGTGCGTCTGGTGCGGTCGGGCGGCGTCGAGGAAGGCCCTGAGCTCGTCGAGGCGCTCGCGGTCGTTGGGCGAACGGCCCGCGGTGTCGATGAGCACGCAGTCGCAGTCGACGAGCGCAGCGCACGCCGAGGACATCTCCGCCGGCGTCGCCGCGACCTGCATCGGCAGCCCGATGATGTTCGCGTACGTCCGCAGCTGCTCGACCGCGGCGATTCGGTACGTATCCGCCGTCACGAGGCCGACCTTCCGGCCCTGCCTCAGCTTGTACGTCGCGGCGAGCTTGGCGAGGGTCGTCGTCTTGCCAACACCCGTCGGCCCCACGAGCGCGACCGTGAAGGGCCGACCGTCCGACGCCCGGTCCGGCGCCCCGCCCTCGCCGGTCACCGGCACGAACGCCGCGAGGCGGCGCGCGACGGCGCGCCGGACCGCCGCCGGGTCGTCGCACCCCGCGCCGGGCAGGTCGTCCCGCACGCCCGAGACGATTTCATCGGCGATCTCCGCCGCGACCTCGGCCTCGAGCAGCCGGAGGTACATGTCGTGCAGCGCCGCGGGCATGAGGCCGCAGCGGGAGCGGGCCGACCCGCTGAGCACGCGCGCCACCATCGACTTGATCGCCGCGAGTTCCTGCTCGACGGCCAGCGCCGCGGGCCCGGCGTGGGCCGTGAGCGAAGCGGTGGACGCCAGCGACGCCGCGCGAGGCGCGGGAGACGCGGGCTGGGGCGCGACGGGAGCGGTCCGCGCTGCGCGAACGTACGAGTCCGTCGCCGCCGCGGCGCGCGCGGCCAGCGCCGGGGAGAGGTCCATCGGGGCGGACGGCGCGACGGCCTGAGTCGCAGGCGCACGCCCCTGGCGAACCACAGGCCCGCGCACGTTGACCCCGTGCCCCGCCGTGATTTCAACCACGTTCCGGCGCCCGACGCCCAGCCACCCGCCCACCTTGACCATGCGCGTGTGCAGAATCACGGCGTCTCGACCCAGGTCCTTCTTCACCTGGGAGAGCGCGTCGGCGATTGTCTTGGCGCGGTAGGTCTTGAGATTCACCGAGGCCCTCCGTGGCCGCTCGTCGCCCATGCCCGCCCGTGCGCATCCTGCGCTCCGGGCCCCGGCGCTCACGCGGCCGCCTGCTGCATCAGCTCGGCGGGCGTGGTCACCAGCCCCATCGACTCGACGTCAACTTCCGGAACAATCTCGTTGTACCCGAGCGCCACCACGCCCGGCAAGTTCGGCTCCACGATCTGGCGGACCACCGCGCGCACCGCCGGCGACGCGACCACGATCGGTGGCCCGCCCGCCGCCGTCACCGGCGCCAGCGCCTCGATCACCCGGCGTGAGATCAGCCCGGCGATCCGCGCCGGCATCGACACGGTCGTCCCCGTGGCGCCACGGTCCACGTACGCGCTGATCACGTCCTCCAGCGCCGGGTCCATCGTCACGCACACGATCCGCGGCTTGCCCGACCCCGCCTTGCCCCCCATCGCAGGGCCCTCCGCCGGCGGCAGGCTGTGCTGCTGGCAGATGACCCGGCGCAGCGCGTGCCGGCAGTACTCCACCAGAACGTCCGGGTCCTTCGACTTCGGCCCCCATTCCGCCAGCGTCTCGAGGATCGTCTCCAGGTCCCGGATCGGCGCCCGCTCCCGCAGCAGCGCCTGGAGCACCTTCTGGAGTTCGCCGATCTTCACCACGCCCGGCGTCACCTCCTCGACCAGCTTCGGGGACTTCTCCTTGAGCTGAGTCAGCAGGTTCTGCACCTCGTCCCGCGTCAGCAATTCGTCCGCGTACCGCTTCACGACCTCGGTGATGTGCGTGCTCAGCACGCTGGCGGCGTCCACCACGGTGTAGTTCAGCGCCTCCGCCCTCGCGCGCATCCCGGGCTCGATCCAGTACGCCGTCAGCCCGAACGCGGGCTCCTTGGTCGGCTTGCCGTCGATCGGCCCGGTCACCAGCCCCGAGTCGATCGCCAGCAGCTTGCCCGCGTGCGTGTGCCCCTCGGCCACCGTCGCGCCCCTGATCTTCACCCTGTACACGCTCGCGTCCAGCGTCATGTTGTCGCGGATGCGCACCGGCGGCATGACCAGCCCCAGTTCCAGCGCGATCTGTCGCCGGATCGCGCTGATCCGGTCCAGCAAGTCCCCGCCCTGCCCCGCGTCGACCAGGGGCACCAGGCCGTAGCCGACCTCCAGCTCCATCGTGTCC
>CAYVSR010000097.1:0-8234 GCA_964453125.1 uncultured Phycisphaeraceae bacterium
GCCCCCCCGACGCGCCCCGGTCATCCTCGCCCTGTCCCTCGTCGGGGCCGCCAGCCCTGCCGAACCGCTGTTCGGAGGGATCGCGACGGAGTGCGCAACGCCGCTGGACCCGCAGGAGGCCGCCATCGCCAGGGCGCTCGCCGACGCCGGCGTCTACAGCCTCTTCCCCCGCGGCACGGAAGGCTGGATCTACGTCCCCCTCACCTTCCACGTGGTGCGGCGCAGCAACGGCACGGGCGGCATCTCGCAGACGCAGCTCGACACGGCGTTCAGCGACGCCAACGCGGCCTACGCGCCCATCAAGATCGCCTACTGCCTGCCCGGCCCGATCGATTACATCGACTCCGACGCGTTCTACGACATCGGGAGCACGGGCGAAGCGAACCAGTTGCGCCTGGTCAATGTCGTCCCGGACACGATCAACATCTACTTCGTGAACTCCGCGCCGTTCTGCGGCATCTCGGCGTTCACGTTCTCCGCCACGCAGCAGATCGTGATGAACAACACCTGCACGGGGCTGCCCACCAACCACAGCACCTTCTCTCACGAGATCGGCCACTACTGGGACCTCTTCCACACGCACGAGTCGGCCTTCGGGCCCGAGTGCGTCAGCGGCTCGAACTGCTCGAACGCCGGCGACCAGGTGTGCGATACAGCCGCAGACCCCGGGCTCTCGACCTCGAACGTGAGCCTCGCCTGCCTGTACACCGGGGTCGAGTTCGGGCCGTGCTCCGGCGACCCTCGTTACGCGCCGGACCCGCGGAACTACATGTCGTACTCACGCAAGGAATGCCGCGACGTGTTCACGCCGGGTCAGTTCAGCCGCGCCCGCGCGACGCTGATCAACCTGCGGTCGAACCTGGCGAACTTCCTGGCCGGCGACACCAACGGCGACGGCGTGGTTAGTTTCGCTGACCTGAACACCGTGCTCGCGCAGTTCGGGCAGTCCGGCGCCCTCACGGGGGACGTGAACGGCGACGGGATCGTGAACTTCGGCGACCTCAACAGCGTGCTGGCCGCGTTCGGCGCCCACGCCTGCGCGTGAGGCTCGCCGGTCAGCGTGGCAGCAGGGGGAAGCGGCGGAGCAGCGCCGTGGGGATCGGCGGGTAGGCCATCTCGAAGCGCGAACCGACGAACGACTCGGGCGAGTGGCCGAGGCGCTCGCAGACGCGCGAGACGAGCGACGAATACCAGGAGATATGCGCGGTGAGGGCGCCCGAGGCCCCGCGACCCAGCGCGTACGGCGGGTCCGGCACAGGGAGCGAGAGGCGCTCGATCTCGTCGTCGGCTGGGGGCGAGGGGTGCGTGAGGCGCTCGCAGAGGTGCGCGGTCGGCGGCGCCGCCAGCTCGATGTCGCGGTGCACGAACATGTCGAACATCACCCGTTCGACCGGCGTCTCAAGCAGCACGGTGAAACTGGCGTACGCGTGCGCGGCGGACTCGACACGCGGGTAGAGATGGCGGAGGTACGAGCCGAACACGCACGTCGCCACGCCCGCGTTGCCGACCGGGCCCGCCGCGAGTTCGAAGCGCTTGAGGTCGCCCAGCGTGGAGACGCGGATGTCCGGGTCGTGCGGGTCGCAGAAATCGCGGATGAGTTGCGCGCTGCCCTCGGGCGCCTCGACGGGGAAGAGCGGTTGTTTCTGGAAGGCGACCGCTCGCCCCTCACGAGACCGCACCGCCTCGTACGACATCGGCCACGGGATCGCGCGCAGGCGCCGGAAGCCGACGTACCCGGTCACGTGGCCCACGTCGATCTGCGAGGGGTCGTCCTTCGCGGGGAAGAGGAACACCGAAACAAACCTCGCCTGCGCCTGCACGCCCCACACCGCGCCGCCGCCCTCGAACATCTTGCGCCGGGCTCGTTCCTGCTCCACCGGGTCGGCGCGCCCCTGCCGGTTGGCGACGAGCATCGACAGCGTCTTGCGGTCGCCCGAGCAGGCGCTCACCGCCGCCTCGAAGCGGTCCAGCGCCGCGACGGCCGAGCCGATGGCCGACTCCGACACGCCGCGCCCGCGGCAGGCGTCGAAGAACTTGGCCATGCTCGGCGTGGCGGGCACGTCGGCGACGGCGAGGGCGCCATCGGTGCCTCGGACCATGCGGGTGAGGCGCCAGGTGAGACCCCGGTTGAGCCCAAGCTCGCGAGAGGACTCGCGCGTCTTGGTCGGGTCCACCCCGATGAGCGCGAAGAGACCGGCGATCTCGGCCCGGGCCTGTTGAAAGGCGTCGATGACGGACTCGAGGCTGGCGCCTTCCGCGGCGGGCCCCGCGCCAGGGTGTTGAACCACGCGCTTGTGTTCTGTTTGGGGCATGTGGGTGGCGCGGACTGCAGATCCCGCGTTGGGACCGACCGGTGGAGACTCTGTGCAGAGATCAGTATCGATGACGGATGGTCGATTTGCAACAGGACATCAAAAGAAATGTCAAACGTGACACTTGACGTGCCAAGAATCGGTGATAACCTCGCGTTTGCTGACCTGTGTTTCCCTTTTCCTGTGCCTCAGCACAACGCACCAAATCGAGGAGTCTGAGAATGAATCGTTCCCGAGTTCTTGCGCTCGCCGTCGGCGCCGGTCTGCTCTCCGGCGCGACCGCCGTCGGCGCGGTCAACATCACGCAGGGCGCCTCGGCGCCTACGTACGCCAACACGCTGACCTTTGACGAAGTCGGCGGTCCGACGGGGGCGAGCGTCCCGGGCGGCTCCTGGGCGTCCGTGGGCATCTCGGAGCTCATCGCGGGCGTCGGGCCGGGCACCGTCGCGCAGGTGAACACCAACCCCGGCTTCGGCTGGGCCGGGTCCGGCAACGTGTTCTACGCGCCCTTCGGCGTGTTTCTCACGTTCTCGCAGGACGTCAACGCCTTCTCCGTCCGCTACTGGGACTCCTCGGGCCCCGCGAGCTTCTTCGGCGGCGGCGCGGCGATCGTCGTGTTCAACAACGGCGTCGAGGTCGCCAGTCACTTCATCAACAACCCCGCGTACGGCGGCGTCGGGCAGGAGTACTTCGACATCACCGGCGACGGCGGCTCGTCCTTCGACGAGGTCCGCATGCTGGGCTTCGGCTTCTTCCCCGAGGCGATCGCGGACAACCTCTCGTGGAACACCGTTCCCTCTCCCGGCAGCGCCGGGGCGCTCGCACTGGGCTGCGCGGCCATGGCTCGCCGCCGGCGCTGAGCGAGACGCGCTCTTCCGCGGCGTGCGCCGTTGACTCGGCCCGCGCCGTGTTTCCCCTCTCACGAAAGGCAGGCGCACAGTGGACCGACGCATCTCCATCGCGGCCGTTATCTCCGTCGCCGCGGGTTCGTTCATCGGCGCCGAGGCCGCGCCGAGCATCCAGTTCCTGCCCATCGGCTTTCTGATCACAGATTTCTCGTACGACGGCCTAGTCGCGTGCGGCAACGTCCAGGGCGACGGGTCGTACGAGACGTTCCGCTGGACGCCCGCCGGCGGCCCGGTGCGCCTGGGGCGCGCCACCGTCCCGGTGATCGGGACCGGCGCGGGGACGCCGGACATCTCGTTCGACGGCACGCGCATCTCGGCCACGATCATCAGTTCGGACGTCAACGCCACCCAGGGCATCTGGGACATCGACACCGGCTGGGTCGAGACCATGCCTCCCATGCCCGCCGACGGCGCGAACATCGACAACTCCTACGGCTCGGCGTGGGGCCTCTCCGGCGACGGCGCCACGGTCACCGGCTTCTACTGGGCGCAGGGCGGCGGCACGCACGGCTCGACGTGGTCGCAGTCGGGCGGCATGGTCGCGCTCCAGCAGATCGGCCGTGCGGTGCGCGTGAACGCGGCGAACACCGACGGCTCCGTCCTCACCGGCTGGGAAGAGCGCGCGGACGGCGCCTGGCAGCCCACTGCGTGGCGCGACGGCGTCCGCATGCGTCTCGTTGAGAGCGAGGCGCCCGCCCAAGGATACGACGTCATCGGCGACGGCTCGCTCATTGTCGGCGACTCCTACGACCCCTCCATCGTCACCCGGGTGGCCACCGTCTGGCAGTGGGATGGCGCCGCGTACCAGACCCAACGCCTCGGCACCCTGCCCGGCACTCCGCTCATCAACGGGTCCTCTCACCTGACGAGCGTCGCCAACGACGGCTCGATCGCCGTGGGCGGCAACTTCTACTCGTTCAGCCCCGGCGGGCCGCGCGACGGCATCGTCTGGCGCCCCGGCATGGCGCTCGTGAGCGACGACGCGTTCCTCGCCTCGCTCGGTCTCTCGTCCCAGATCCCCGCCGGCCTCGAAGTCATCGATCTCAACGCCGTCTCGCCCGATGGCCAGGCGATCGCCGGCATCGGCATTCGCACGGCGGCGCCCTTCGGCTACCAGACGTTCATCGTTCGTCTCACCCCGCCCTGCCCCGGCGATGCGAACGGCGACGGCGTCGTCGGTTTCGCCGACCTGAACATCGTCCTCTCGCAGTACGGACAGACGGCGCTTCCCGCGTCGCTCGCTGGCGACGTGAATCACGACGGCGCCGTTGATTTCGCCGACCTCAACATCGTGCTCGGCGCGTTCGGCACGTCGTGCTGACCCCCACCGCTACCCCCTCCAAGGCGCGCTCAACCCATGAACCGATCGCTGAAAGCATCCCTCGAGCGCTGCGCCGCCGCCGTCCTGACGGCGGGCGCCTGCGCCGCCCCCAGCATCGAGTTTCTGCCCCCCGGGTTCCTCATCACCGACCTCTCGTTCGACGGCACGATTGCCTGCGGGAACGTCCAGGGCGATGGGTCCTACGAGACGTTTCGCTGGACATCGGCCGGGGGGCCGGTGCGCCTCGGGCGCGCGACGGTCCCGGTCATCGGCGGCGGCAGCGGCAGCCCCGACGTCTCTTTCGACGGTCGGCGCATCTCCGCCTCCATCCTCAGCGCCGATCAGAAAGAGACGATCGGCATCTGGGACGCCACGACCGGGTGGGCCGAAGCGATCCCTCCGCTGCCCGCCAACGGCACGATCATCGACAACTCCTACGCGTCCGCCTGGGGTCTCTCGGGCGACGGGCGCCACGCCACGGGCTTCTACTGGAAACTGGGCGGCGGCACACAGGGGTGCACGTGGTCGCCCCAGGGCGGCGTCGTCGCCCTCTCGCAGGTCGGCCGCAGCGTTCGCGTCAACGCGGCCAATGCCGACGGCTCGGTCGTCGCCGGCTGGGAGTCGCGAGAGGACTTCATGTGGCAGCCGACCGTCTGGCGCAACGGCGTGCGCATGCGCGTCGACGACGGGCCGGTCGGCGCTCAGTGCCGCGGCATCAGCGGCGACGGGTCGGTCGCCGTCGGCGATTCGTTTAATCCCGCCATCGCCACTCGCGTCGCCGCCGTCTGGCATTGGGACGGCGCCGCGTACCAGATCCAACGTCTTCCCCTGCTCCCCGGCACTCCGCTCACGCTCGGTTTCGCGTACCTCGAGGCCGTTTCCAACGACGGCTCAATGGCCCTCGGCAGCAATCTCTACTCGAACAGCCCCGGCGGGCCGCGCGACGGCATCGTCTGGACGCCCGCCGGCGGCACGGTGAAGGACACCGACTTCATCGCGTCGCTGGGCCTCAGCGGGTCGATCCCAGCCACCATGAACGTGGTCGAGTTGAACGCCATCTCTCCCGATGGCTCAACGATCGCGGGGATCGGTCTGAACACAAACTTCAGCTATCAGACATTTGTGATCCGCTTGAGGCCGGCGTGCCCCGGGGACACGAACGCCGACTCCGTCGTCGGCTTCGCCGACCTGAACATCGTGCTCTCGCAGTACGGCCAGACCTCGCTCCCGGGCTCGCTCGCGGGCGACCTCGATCACGATGGCGACGTTGACTTCGCCGATCTGAACGTCGTGCTCAGCGCGTTCGGCACGGCGTGCTGAACGAACGAGCGACGCCGGCGCGCTGCAGGATTTGTCCGGGCGTCCACGATCGCCGCCCGGGCGGATCCCTCCGCTCCCCGAGCGTTCGTGTCAGCCCAGCGGGTCGGGGCGGAAGAGTTTCGTGTCCAGCGCCCACTGTTTCTCGGTGAAGTTGCCGCCGAGGTCGTGGCGCGCGCGGTCCGGGCGGGCGGCGGCGAGGGCCATGTGCGTCTTGGCGTCGAGGTTGTCGAGCAGCGAGACGAAGATGGCCTCGGGCGTCGCGGGGATCTTGGCGGCGCCGAACTCCGGCACGCCGTGGTGCGAGATCACGATGTGCTGAAGCACGGTGATGAAGTTGGGCGGCATGCGCACGCCGCTCTGCTGCATGGCCTGCTGCGACTTGTCGTGCAGCATGATGGCGCCCTCGACGACGTGGCCGATGAGTTCGCCGCGATCGGTGTAGGTGAAGCCGCGGTCCCACGCGAGTTCGCGCGTCTTGCCGAGATCGTGCAGGAAGAGGCCGAGCAGCACGATGTCGCGGCTGAGCTTCGGGTACAGCGGCAGCATCTTGTCGGCGAGGTTGAGCAGTTGGAGTTTGTGCTCGACGAGCCCGCCGAGGAAGGCGTGGTGCAGGGCCTTCGCCGCGGGCGCTTCCTTCAGTTGGGCGACGAGCATCTCGTCGGTGAGGTAGGCGTTCGCGAGCGCCTTGGCGGCGGGGTGCTTGAGGCTGGCGAGGATGGCGCTGAGTTCGGCGAACATCTCCTCACCAGAGCGCGCCGAGCAGGGAAGGAGTTCGCGAAGTTGGGCCGGCGTCGGTTCGACGGTGTCGATCGCCTGGATGATGAGCTGCAGTTCGCCCTGGTAGGGCTGCGTCTCGCCCTCGCACCACACGAAGCCGTCGGTGGGCAGGCGGGCGAAGAGTTCGTCCGCGATGGTCCACATGCGCCCGGGGGCCTCGCCGGTGCGATCCTTGAGGAGGCAGCGGAGGTAGGGCTTGCCGCCGCGCGTCTGGCCCAATTGGGCGTTGGCGATGGCGAACACGCCGCTGAATCGCTCGTTGGGACGGAGATCGGCGATGAGGCGGCGGGGCTGCGCGGCGCCGGGACCCCCTGGGTTGTTCGGCTGCGTGGGAGACTTCGCGGGGGCTTGGGACATGGGGGGACCATCGTACCGCACAACCGGGGAGTGAATTCTTCAGCGGCAACGCCGACTCAATCGTCGTCGTGTTCGCGGCCCGCCTTCGGCGCGTCCGCCGGGGCCGCTGCAGGCGGGTTCGGCGCGCCCTCGCCAGCCAGACCGGGGATAGAGGGCACGCCTACGCCGTGGACGTACACGAGTTTCCCCCCCTCATGCGCGGTGAGCGCCACCCAACCGCAGACGCCGAGCGACGCCGCGAGGGCCAGCGCGCCGGCGCCGACCTTGAGGCGCTTGGACGGTATCAGCGCCGCAATCGCGACCAACCCGCCGGGAATCAGCGGCCAGAGCCACGCGGACTCGCCGAGTTCCTCGTGACGCTCAAGGCTCGCCTTCGCGGCGGGCGCCAGGCGTTGCTCGACACGGTCTTCGGCGGCCTCCCCCGCGTTCGCCGCGGCGAGGCCTCCGACCGACGCGAAGGCGAAGGTGACGATGCACGTCAGCAGCAGCGCGCGGCTCTTCATCCGCGTGGCCAACCACGCGAGCACGGGGAGGAAGCCGAGCGAGCCAAGCACGATGGGCAGGTGCACGAGCATGGCGTGGCGGGCGTGCGGGTCGTTGAACGTGGCGTGCAGGTCGTTCATGCCGAGCCTCCTGTGTCTCGTATATTAGGATTTCTGTATCCGCGATTCCGCGCCGCGCGATGCGCGTGCGCACACTCACGCCCTCTCACCACCGACGAGACGCGTGTGCAAACCCTTCTCCACCGCGCAGCCGGGGAGAGGATGTCGCGCAGCGACAGGAGAGGGGGCGGACGGCAAGTGCGAGGCGCGGCGTCTGGGCGCCGGTAGTATCAACGCCATGCCGAGGCACCCGCAGAAGCAATCGAAAGCGATCGAGCGGGCGCGCGATCTGCGCGCCGCCAGCACCTTCCCGGAGAGGCTGCTTTGGGGCCGGCTGCGCCGCGACGCGTTGGGAGCGCACTTCCGTCGTCAACACCCACTCGGCCGCTACTTCGCGGACTTCTGCTGCGTGGAATCGCGCTTGGTGATCGAGATCGACGGCGTGACGCACAACGGGATCGAGCGGCGCCAGCAGGATGCCGCGCGCACCGAGTTCTTGAATTCGCGCGGCTTCCGAGTCATGCGGTTCACGAACGATGAAGTCCTGAAGAATCTTGATGGCGTCGTTGGAACGATCCGGCGCGCTCTTGTTGCGGACGAGCTCGCGGATGCGGTGACGCCCCGGGCGAAGGCTTCA
>CAYVSR010000098.1:0-8225 GCA_964453125.1 uncultured Phycisphaeraceae bacterium
TCGAACGTGCGCTCGACGAGGTCGAACTCGGAGAAGACCAGCAGGTTCGCGCCGAACGTGTCCGTGTCCACGGCGTCGGCGCCGGCCTCAAGCATCGACTCATGGATGCCCCGGATGACCTCCGGGCGCGTGAGCACGAGCACCTCGGTGCAGTTCTCTTTGCCGAGATAGTCGCGGTGCAGATCGCAGTCGCACTTATGGATGGCGGTGCCCATGGCGCCGTCGAAGAGCAGCACGCGCCGGGCGAGTTCGTGGTGGAAGCGGGAGGGCATGGTGGGGGAGAGTTCCTATCGGATGGAGGCGGTCCCGGGTGGGACTATATCCGTTTAGCCGGATGAAGGGATGAAAGACATCCCGGCGCCCCTCAGAGCCCCGAAACCCGGGCGGAGCGGTTCCGTATCATCGGTCGCCGGGGTCAGACGTGGGAGGTGACGCTTGTCCGAAGTCAACGGCGGCGCGGGCAGCGCCGCGATCTCCATCCGGGGTGTGACCAAGCGGTTCACCGACAAGACCGCCGTGGACCGGCTCGACCTCGACGTCCCGGCCGGGTCGGTGTGCGGCTTTCTGGGCCCCAACGGCGCCGGGAAGACGACCACCATCCGCATGATCATGGGCATCATCCTGCCCGACGACGGGCAGGTTCAGGTGCTCGGGCGTACCTCCGCGATCGAGTCGAAGGACCGCATCGGCTACCTGCCCGAAGAGCGCGGCGTGTACCGCACCATGCGCGTGGGCGACTTCCTGACGTACATGGCGCGCCTCAAGGGCGTGGACGCGCACGGCCTCCCCAAGAACATCGACGCCTGGCTCGAGCGCCTCGCGCTGCCCGGCGTGCGCAAGAAGCGCTGCCAGGAACTCTCCAAGGGCATGCAGCAGAAGGTGCAGTTCGCGGCGACCGTCCTCCACGAGCCGGACCTCATCATTCTGGACGAGCCCTTCAGCGGGCTCGACCCCGTGAACGCCCGGTTGCTGCGGTCGCTCATCCAGGACCAGCAGGCCGCGGGGCGGACGATCATCTTCTCGACGCACGTTCTCTTCAGCGCCGAGCAGCTGTGCGACCGGGTGTTCATGATCAACCGCGGCAAGAAGATCCTCGACGGCACGCTCGAGCAGATTCGCTCCGCGTTCGACCCGCGAACCATCGTGGTCGAGCCGGCGGACCCGGGCGCCGATCTCTCACGTCTGGGCGCCATCCCTGGGGTCGAGAACGTGGCCAAGCTGGGGCGCGCGGGCGCCGCCGAACTCCGGCTCGCCGAGGGAACGGACAAGCACGCGATGCTCGCGAAGGTCGCCGCGACGCCCGGCCTCGCGCTGCGTCGCCTGGAGCTACGGGCGGTGACGCTGGAGGACGTGTTCATCTCGCTCGTGGACCCCGGCGATTCGGAGGACGACGTTCGCCGGTCGCTGGCCCGCGAGGACGAACCCATGGAGGTCGGCGCCGATGCGTAATCACCCGCTCCGCAAGGTCGTGGACGTCGCGGTGCGCGAGTTCAAGGCCACCGCGCTGACCAAGGCGTTCCTCTTCGGCGTGTTCGTCTTCCCCGTGCTGATCATCGGGATCATCACGGTCGTTGTGCCTCTCTTCGACAGCCCGCCCAAGCGCCTCCAGGGCGTGGTCGCGGTGCGCGACACCACGGCGGCGGACAAGCCGATCGCCGCGGCGCTCGAGTCGCACTTCGCCCCCGACCGCGTGAAGGAGTCGTACGCGAAGAAGTGGGCCAAGATCGAGGAAGAGATCCGGGCCAAGATGCCCAAGGGCATGGCGCAGGGCGGCGAGGCCCTCATCGCCAAGGCGAAGAAGGGTCTGGGCGAGCCGCCCGACGTCCGGATCGAACGCCTGCCCGACGACGCCGACACCGCGGCGGAGAAGGACCGCATCCGCAGCCAGCCGCCGGCGGGGCGCAAGGAGTCGAACCCCGACCGGCGCCTCGCGCTGCTCGTCGTTGGCCCCGAGTCCCTCGAGGCCAAGGGCGAGTTCGAGCTATTCGTCGGCCGCGGCATGGACGCGGACCTCTCGCGCGACCTGCGCGACGTCGTCGCCACCGGCATCGTCGACACGCGTCTCGCCCTCGCCGGCCTCGACGCGGCGAGGGTGCGGTCGCTCACCGCGCGTCCGGACGGCAAGACGACCACGCTCACCGCGACGGGCGAGGCGAAGAACAACGAGGCGCTGCAGATGCTGCTGCCCTTCGGGTTCATGATGCTGCTCTGGATCGCCGTGTTCTCGAGCGGGCAGTACCTGCTCACCACCACCATCGAGGAGAAGAGCAGCCGCGTCATCGAACTGCTGCTCTCCGCCGTGTCCCCCGTGCAGCTCATGGCGGGCAAGATCATCGGCCAGGCCTTCGTGGGGATGACCATCCTGATGGTCTACGGCGGGGTGGCGCTGCTGACGGCGAGGCAGTTCAACGTGCTCTCGCTGGTGCCGATGGAGCAGCTGCCCTGGATCCTGGTCTACTTCGTGATCGCCTACTTCCTGATCGGCTCGATGATGGCGGCGATCGGCTCGGCGGTGAACGAGATGCGCGAGGCGCAGTCGTTCATGTCCGTCGCGATGCTGGTGCTCATGGTCCCCTTCTTCCTCTGGAACCTGATCATCAAGCAGCCCAACAGCACCTTCTCGACGGTGGCGTCGTTCATCCCGCCCATCTCGCCCTTTGTCATGGTCATGCGCCTGGGCCAGACGACCGAGCCCATCCCCATGTGGCAGATCGTCGGCTCCAGCGCCGTCGGCCTCGTCAGCGTCGTCGTCGCGGTGTGGGCGGCGGCCAAGATCTTCCGCGTGGGCGTGCTGATGTACGGCAAGCCCCCGACGCCGATGCAGCTTCTCCGCTGGATCCGCTACGCCTGACCGGCTCTCGCTCAGGCGCGAGCGAGGCGGCCGAGGCGTTGCTCCGCTGATCGAGCCGCGACGGCCGGCGCCACGCGGCGCTCGCGCCCCGCCGCGGCTTCTTGGCGCGCCAGGGCCCGCTCCGCCGCGACAGAAACGCGCAGGCACGCGTCCGAGGCGAGCGCTCCGAGGCGGTCGCGCCGCTCCGCGGGGCGCATCGGCGTGGCGATGGTCCACCTCACCAGCCCGAGGCGAGCCTCCTCGCTCAGCGTCTCGCCGAGTTCCCGAGTCGGGAGGACGCCCGGTGTCGCGCGCGCCAGCCGGCGCCGGCGCGCGGGGTTGATCAGCATGGCCCAGGCGCGGAGCGCTCCGTCGTGCTCAGCGGCGCTGTCGGGCTGGGTCAGGCGGTCGAGCGCGGCGGACGCGAGCGGGTCGAACGCGAGGCAAGCCACCGCCGCCGCGCGAGAACCCTCGAAGCGAGCCCGGCGCAGCGCAGCGCGGAGCGTCATGTGGATCGGTTGATCGGTGTCTGTCAGGATCGCGCGCACGTTCGGCCCGGGGGCGCGCGCGGTCGCGAGCAGCGCGCCGGGTAGCGCCGGCAGGCGGTGATCGGGGTACGTCTCCGCCGCATGGGCCAGCAGCGAATCCAGCGAGAGCCGGGTTTCCTCCGACAGCCGGGGCGCGACGACGAGCGTTCCAAGGGCGCGGCAGAGCGACCTGCGGGCAAGGGGCGACGCGTCGAGCAGAACGGCGCGGAGCGCCGCGACCCCTCCGGGAGAGGGCGAGAACGCCGCGATCTCGCACGCGATCGCTCGCGCCGCGGGGTCGGCCTGTTGCAACAGGTTCTCCACCAGTCGGGCGCACTCAAACTGGTCGCCCACAACCACACGTCGCTGATGTGAAGAAATTTCTTGCCAGCGCAACGCGGCCGCGAGGCGCGAGACCGATCGGGGCGCTTCGGGGCTGAGCAGCGCCCCACGGATGAGCGAACCGAGCGCGTGGCGGGGCGCTTCGGCGATGGATTTGGTGAAGCCGCCGGCGCGCGATCGCGCCCCGCACAGGGACCGAATCCTCCGGAAGTCGATTCTCGGCAAGCGGTTGCGGGTGGCGATTCCGATGCGCACGTCGGGGTTCCTCCGTGCGCCGAACCGCACGCGCCATGCCCGCTCCGCGCGGCGTTGGGTGTGCCGTTCGAGTCGCGTGCGGGTCAACCCCTCGTGCGTGGGGCGCAGAAAGCGCTGCAAACCACGCAAAACGAGGCGGAATCGGCGGATTTTTCCGAACCCCGAGCCTTGTCCAACGCTAAATGATGGATAAACTCCGCGACCAGCGACCGCACTGACGCGGCGCACAGGGTTACAAGCCAGGGACGAGCTGATGAACGCCTCCACGAAAGCCGCAAACCTCCTCCAAGCCTACCGCCTCGTTCTGTACCGCAAGGCGCTTCACCCTGAGCTCTTCAAGGTGAAGAACCGCATCACCGTGGCCCACGCGGGATACGAGTTCGAGGGCTGGGTCATGCCCGGCTCCCATGTCATGCGCTTCCAGTTCGATGGCTCCTGCGCCTCCGAACTCGTCACGGACCAGGAAACCGGGCTCCCCGAGCGCGGCATCATCGCGGCGTTCCCCTGCGCGGGCGAGCGCGACCACGAGCAGGCCATCTCCGACAAGGTGAACTACGTCGGCACCGTGCAGACCGAAACCCTGTCCGACAACCTGTACATCGCCACCTACAACGAACTCCTCGAGTTCGCCAAAGAGCAGGACGCCGCCGCCCACACCTGGAACGACAACGAGGGCGGGCGGAACCTCTCCTTCCTCGACGTGCAGCGCTTCCGTAAGGAAATCCACGCGCAGGGCTACCACCTGATCGCCGCGGCGGGCCTCGTTGTCCGCACGCAGGCGATCTTCGAGCACGCCTGAGCCGCGGGCGCTTCGCGGGAACCCCATGGCGTCGACGCTCATCCCGGTCGCGGTGACCCTCGCCGTGCTGATCCTCGGGGCGTTCGAGGCGGGCTTTCGGATCGGTCGCCGGCTGCCGCGCGCGGAGGCGAAGGAAGAGCGGTCCAACATCGGCGCGATTCAGGCCGCCACGCTCGGGCTGCTCGGCCTGCTCCTGGGGTTCAGTTTCGCCGGAGCCTCGGGCCGGTTCGTCGAGCGTCAGAATCTCATCACGCAGGAAGCCAACGCCATCGGCACGGCGTACCTCCGGGCCGACCTCCTTGCCCCGCCCGCGTCCGACGACATGCGAGCGGCCCTGCGCGAGTACGCCGCCGAGCGCCTCCACTGGCTCGGACCGCACCCCGAAATGCTGAGGTCCGCCGAGCAGCCGGCGCGCGCGGCCGCGCTGCACAACAGGATCTGGCGCGCGGCCATGGCGGGCGTGACCGCGTCGCCCGGCGTCACCGTGCCGGTGCTCGGCCCCGTCAACGAGGTGATCGACCTCCACGCGACGCACCTTGCCGCGCAGCGGAAGCACCTGCCCGCCATGGTCCTGAGCGCGCTGGTCGTGTGCGCGGTGTGCACCCTGGGGCTGGTCGGGTTCGGGTGCGGGCTGTCTGGCAAGCGGAGCGTCATGCTCACCGGGACGTTCGCGTTCCTGGTGTGGGTCACGCTGTGGCTCACGATCGACCTCGACTACCCGCGGCGCGGGCTCGTCCGGGTCGATCACGCGTCGATGCGCGAGCTGCTCGATTCCATGGGGCGCTGACGCGGCCGGGTGGGGGGGCGCGCCAGCCGCTACGATCCCCGCTCCGCCCGCACTTCCGCGACGAACCATGAGCCAAGCCGCAGAGACGCCCACCAGTTCCGGCCCCGACTACAAGGGCACGCTGAATCTGCCCCGGACGGCCTTCGCCATGAAGGCGAACCTGGTGCAGAACGAGCCGGCGTCGCTCAAGCGGTGGAAGGCGGGCGACCTGTGGGGACGCACGCGCGCCGCCCGCGCCGGCGCGCCGCCCTTCGTCTTCCACGACGGCCCGCCGTACGCCAACGGCGACATCCATCTCGGCCACCTGCTTAACAAGTGCCTCAAAGACATCGTCGCCCGCTGCGCCACCATGCGCGGCCAGGACTGCCGCTACGTCCCCGGCTGGGATTGCCACGGCCTGCCCATCGAGGCGAAGGTGATGACCGATCTGGCCGAGACCGGCAAGGTCGCCAAGATCAACTCGCTCGCCCCGGATCAGCGGCGCATGGCCATCCGGCGCGAGTGCCAGAAGTACGCCGAGAAGTACGTGAAGCTGCAGGCCGGGCAGATGCAGCGCCTGCTCACGCTCGCCGACTACGACGACCCGTACCTCACCATGGCCCCCGCCTTCGAGGCCAGCACGCTCGAGGTCTTCGCGACGCTGGTCGAGCAGGGGTTGGTGTACCGGCGCAAGAAGGCCGTGCACTGGTCCATCGCCAACCAGACCGCGCTTGCCGAGGCCGAACTCGAGTACTACGACCGCGAAGACACCTCGGTGTACGTCGACTTCGAGGCCGCTGACGCGGACGCGGTGTACGACGCCTTCGGCCTCCCCGCCGCGCCCGCGGAGGACAGCGAGGAGCTCGAGGCCTCCGGCGTCGAGTTCCCCGGTGGCAGGCCCACCACGCGCCCCTCGTTCATGATCTGGACGACGACGCCCTGGACACTCCCCGCGAACCTCGCCATCGCGGTGAACCCCGCGTTCGAGTACGCGCTGGTGCGCCTCGATGGCGCGGTGACCGTGGTCGCGAAGGAATCCGTCGAGCGCGTGGCGAAGACGGTTCGCGCGGAGGAAGCGCGCGTGCTGGCCACGGCGCCCGGCGCCCGGCTCGTGGGCCTGCGGTACCGCCATCCCTTCGTGGACGGCGACGCGTTGGCGCTCGCCCTCGCCGCGGAGGAGAAGACCGCGCCCGCGACGCTGCACCGCGTCGTCGCGGCGGACTACGTGACGATTGAGGACGGCACGGGCCTCGTGCACACTGCGCCCGGCCACGGCGAAGAGGACTACCTGACGGGCCTGCGCGAGGGGCTGCCCATCTACTGCCCCGTGCTCGGCGACGGCGCGTACGACGCCACGGCGCCCGAGTGGCTGCGCGGCAAGACCGTGTGGGACGCCAACGCGCTGGTCACCGAGCGCCTCCGCGAGAGCGGGCACCTCGCACACGATCACAAGTTCACGCACTCGTACCCGCACGACTGGCGCAGCAAGACGCCCGTGATCTTCCGCGCGACGGAGCAGTGGTTCGTCGGCGTGGACACGCCCACGAAGCGAGAAGGCAAGAGCCTGCGCGAACTCGCGCTGCAGGCCACCAACGACTCGATCGGCTTCGTGCCGCAGTGGGGCTGGGCGCGCCTGAGGGGCATGCTCGAGAGCCGGCCGGACTGGTGCGTCTCGCGCCAGCGCTCGTGGGGCCTGCCGATCCCAGCGTTCTTCCAGCGCGAGGCCGACGGCAAAACGACCACGCTGCTCACGCCCGCCAGCGTGCGCGCCGTGGCGCGCGTGGTGCGCGAGAAGGGGAGCGACTGCTGGTTCCAGTCGTCACCTGCGGAGTTGCTCGCCGGCTACGACGTCTCGCGCGACCCGGACGCGCCCAAGGGCGTCGACGGCGCGCGCCTTGAGAAGTCCGGCGACATCTTCGACGTCTGGTTCGAGTCCGGCTCGTCGTGGCGAGGCGTGCTGGTCGAGCGGGGCATGGGCGTCCCCAGCGAGCTGTACCTCGAGGGCTCCGACCAGCACCGCGGCTGGTTCCAGCTCAGCCTGCTGTGCGCGCTGGGCGCGACGGGGCGCCCGCCCTTCAAGACGCTGCTGACGCACGGCTTCATCGTGGACAAGGACGGGCGCAAGATGAGCAAGAGCGTGGGCAACACGCTCGAGGTCGAGGCGCTGCTCAAGGACTTCGGCGCCGACGTCTGCCGCTGGTGGGTCGCCACGCTCTCGTACGAGAACGACATCAAGGCGGACGTCTCGTTCTTCCAGACCGCGGGCGAGTCGTACCGCAAGGTGCGCAACACGCTGCGGTTCATGCTGAGCAACCTGAGCGACTTCACGCCGCCCGCGTCGCGCCCAACCCCCGGGCCCGCGACGCTCGACGCGTGGGCGCTCTCGCGCTTCGACGACCTGCGCGAGGGTGTGACGGACGCGTACCGGCGTTACGACTTCCGCGAGGCCTCGCAGCGAATCTACGACTTCTGCAACGACGAGATGTCCAGCGTCTACCTCGCCGCGGTGAAAGACCGGCTGTATTGCGACCGCCCCGACGCCCCGCGCCGGCGCCAGACGCAGGCGGCGCTCCGCGAGATCTGCGACGGCCTGTGCCGCCTGCTCGCGCCCCTCATGCCCCACACGGCGGACGAGGCGTGGCGCGCCCTGCAGGGCGTCGAGAAGCCGGATGAGAAGCCGGAACTGAGCGTGCACCTGCAGACCTT
>CAYVSR010000099.1:0-769 GCA_964453125.1 uncultured Phycisphaeraceae bacterium
TGACCGAACATCATCAGGCCGCGCTTTTCGAGGTCGTCGAAGTGGGCCTGCGTGGCCCAGTGGGGAACCAGGTTCGAATTTGCTATGAGGACGCGCGGGGCGTCGGGGTGGGTGCGCACCACGCCGACCGGCTTGCCGGACTGGACGAGCAGGGTCTCATCGGCGCCCAGGCGCTTGAGGGTGGCGACGATGGCGTCGAAGGCCTCCCACGAGCGAGCCGCCTGCCCGCGTCCGCCGTAGACCACGAGATGCGCGGGGTCCTCGGCGACCTCGGGGTCGAGGTTGTTCATCAGCATGCGGAGTGCGGCCTCGGCCTGCCATGTCTTGCAGGAGCGCTGCGCACCGCGCGGGGCGCGGATGACGCGGTTGCTCGGGTTGGGTCTCGTCACCGATGCGGACGCGAGAGACGTCATGACGCCGCTCCTGTGCGCCGACGCGGAACGGGCCCGAGCCCGAAGCGGCGGCGTGCGATCGCGGGCGAACGCCTTCGAACTGTGCTGACCCCACCAAGGCCCGCGCGCCAACACCCTATGCCCGTGCGCGGGCGAACACAACACCCAAGTTGGGCGAAGTTCACGCGTCCTCGGGGGCGCCCCGGGAACCGGCGGTGCGCGCGTTACTGGGCCTTGAGGTCCGCGCCGTTGGCGACAACGAACGCGAGGACTTCGTTCGGGTCGGCGCGCTTCTGGTAGTCCCAGTCCGCGAACGCCCACCGAACGACGCCCTAGCGGTCGATGACGAAGCTGCCCGGCGCGGGGAGTACCCACCG
>CAYVSR010000099.1:779-8219 GCA_964453125.1 uncultured Phycisphaeraceae bacterium
GGCGAGATCGACTCCGAAGCCCTTGTACTTGGTCTGCAGGTCGGTCGGCATGGCGAAACCGACACGCAACGCGCCGGCCATGGCGCCGTCGGTGTCGCATGCGATGGTCACGCCCGGCGCGTGCTTCTCGCCGGTGGTGGCGGCGTGTTCCGCCGTTTCCGGCGAAACGAACAGGAGCGTGGCGCCGGCGGCCTCGAACTCATCGAGCATACGGCCCCACGCCGCGAGGGCCTTGGTGCAATAGGGGCACCACCCGCCCCGGTAGAACGTGACGACGACGGGCCCTTTGGCGAGCATGGAGGCGAGATCGACCCGTTCGCCCGCGCCGGTGGTGAAGGACGCGCTGGGAACCGTGTCGCCGACCTTGAGGCCGGGCGTGTCCTTGGCGGGGTCAAGCAGCACGGGCGCCGGAGCCGCTGCGGGGTCTTGCCCGGAGGCGCCTGCGCAGAAAAGAGCGCCCAGCAAGAGAGCGGCGATCGCGGAGGTGCGGGTGCGCATTGGGAGTTTCCTCTGAGTTGATCGGGATTCGAAGATCGGCGGGCACAACGGTGGATGCCGCGGCCGGCGCGCGGGTTCAGGACGCCGGAGAAAACGCGCCGGCGCGGATGAGCGTCTCGATGGCGGCGATGTCGGGGGCGGGAGGCCGGTCGGCCACGAGGCGTGGCACGACGGAGCGGACAAGCGCGTGGGCGCGCTCGACGCCGGCGCCGCTGCGCAGGGGGCGCTGGTACTCGATGGCCTCGGCCGCCGTGAGCAGTTCGATGGCGACGACGCCGGTGCAGAGGTCGAGCGCGCGCCGGGCCTTGGCGGCGGCGCGGGGGCCGAAGGAGTTGTAGTCCTCCATGCCTGCGCTGGTGGGGATGTTGGCGACGCTCGCGGGGTTGGCGAGGCCGACGATCTCGTTGACGCACGCGGCGGCGGTGTACTGCACGATCATCAGGCCCGAGTGCAAGCCGGGCTGGGGCGAGAGGTGCGCGCTCAGCGGGTTGTGCTTGTCGGAGGCGCTGAGGATGTAGTAGACGCGCCGCTCGGCGATGCCGGCGATGTGCGAGAGGGCGATGGCGAGGGCGTCGAGGGGGATGGCGATGGGCATGCCGTGGAAGCAACCGGCGGAGACCATCGTGGGCGCGGCGTCGGTGAAGACGAGCGGGTTGTCGGTCACGGCGCCGAGTTCGCGCTCGGCGGCGGCGAGGGCGTAGGCGATGCAGTCGTTGGCGGCGCCGAGGACCATGGGGGCACAGCGGAGTGAGTAGGGGTCCTGCACGCGCGGGTCGTTGTGCGCGTGGCTCGGGAGGATCTGGCTGCCCGCGAGGAGGTCGCGCAGGCGGGCGGCGACGGCGCCGGGGCCGGCCTGGTTGCGCGCGATGTAGACGCGGGGGTCGAGGAAGGCGTCGGTCGCGCGGCAGGCGTCGATGGACATCGCGGCGCCGGCGAGCGCGGCGTCGAAGAGGCGCGAGGTGTCGGCGAGCAGCAGCGCGGCCTGGGCTGCCATCAGGTGGGTGCCGTTGATGAGCGCGAGTCCCTCCTTGGCCGAGAGCGCGATCGGGCGCAGGTTCGCGGCGCGGAGGGCGTCGGCGCCGGAGAGCGCGGCGCCGTTGTGGCTGGCGTGCCCCTCGCCGATCAGCACGAGGCAGGCGTGGGCGAGGGGGGCGAGGTCGCCCGACGCGCCGACGCTGCCGACCGAGGGCACGACGGGCGTGACCCCGGCGTTGAGCATGGCGACGAGCGCCTGCGCGGTGGCGGGCTGGACCCCCGAATGCCCGCGCGTCAGCGACGCGGCGAGCAGCAGGAGCATCGCTCGCACAACCTCGTCCGGGAGCGGTTCGCCAAGGCCGGCGGCGTGGGAGCGGAGCAGGTTCCGCTGCACGTCGGGGAGCTGGGCGTCCGGGATGCGGGTCTGCGAGAGCGAGCCGAAGCCGGTGTTGACGCCGTAGATGGGGGCGCCCGAGGCGATGGCGGCGTCGAGGGCGGCGCGGGAGCGGCGGAGGCGTTCGAGGCCCTCGGGGGCGATCTCGACGGGGGCGCGCCGGCGGGCCACGGCTTCGACGTCGGCGATGGAGAGCGGGGCGCCGGAGAGGGTGATTGCGCGGTGCACCGGGCGAGTGTACGGCGGGTCGTGTTTGCCGTGGGCGCCGGGAGCCGATATGACTGGCCGCATGATTCGAGGCGTGATGAAGTGGGCGCTGATCGGGGCGACGGTGGCGGGGGTCGCGCCGGCGCTGGCGTGGGTGTATGACGCGCTGGTGCGGGCGCGGGATGGCGGGGAATCGGCGACCATGCTGGTCAGCGAATCGGTTGCCGGCGGGCTGGCGGCCACGGCGCTCGCGTTCGTCGCGGCGTGGGCGCTGGGGCGCGTCGGCGCCGGGCGCTACGGCGAGCGGACCGGGTACGCGCTCGCGGGGTTCGCGCTGGCGGGCGGCGCGCTGGCGCAGGGCAGCGTGATGGGCCTGCTGCGATGGGCGCCGGCGCCGCGGGCGCTCTGGATGCTCGCGGCCGAGGGTGTGATCGTGGGTGGGCTCGGGGTGGCGGTGGCGTGGACCATCGGGCGGGCGGGGGCGCGTCACGACGCGGTTCTGGGGCGGACGAAACATCACGATGATGCGCCGCTGAGCGCGCATGGGGCGCTCGGCTTCGCGGCGGCGCTCGCGGCGGGGCTGGGGGTCTCGTGGCTGGTGGCGCGCGAGCCGATGCCGGGCCAGACGCTTGCGGCGGGGTTCTTCGCGGGCATCGGCGCGGCGACGGCGGCGCGGGTCGCCGCGGTGCGGTGCGCGCCGGTGTGCGTCGTGGCGGCGCTGGGCGCGCTGGCGGTCGGGGCGCCGATCGCGGCGGGATTGGCCCACGGCAGCGGGGCGCTGCGCGCGATCTATGAACAGAAGATGATCGGCGTCGGGCTTCTGATGCCCCTCGACTGGGTCGCGGGGGCGTTGCTGGGCACGCCGGTGGGTGTGGCGTGGGCGGCGTCGCTGACGGACAAGCGAGCGGAGAAGACGGCCGCTGGCGCCGGGGCATAGCCGGGGGATGGGTCGAGGGGCGGCGCGTATGATCGGGGTGCATCCGCGGAGCGCCGCGGCACGAAACGACGCCCGGCAGGCAGCAGCGAAGGTTGAACCCCCCGATATGAAGTCCATCCCAGTTCCAATGGGCGGCGCGCCGGCCGTGATGCCGGACGTGCAAAGCCTCTCCGACCGGCGCCGGATCGCGATCGACAAGGTCGGGGTCAAGAACGTGACGTACCCGTTCACGCTGCGGACGCCCGACGGCGGGACGCAGACGACGGTGGCGACGATCAACATGTACGTGTCGCTGCCCCACCACCAGAAGGGCACACACATGAGCCGGTTCCTGGAGGTGCTCAACGAGCACAACTCGGAGCCGATCACGCCCGAGCAGATCCCGGACATCGCGCGGGCGATCAAGGAGCGGCTCAACGCGGAGCAGGCCCACCTCGAGATCTCGTTCGTTTATTTCATCCGCAAGCAGGCTCCGGTGACCAAGGCCCAGGGGCTGATGGACTACCGGGTGACCTTCGAGGTGACCGCGAACAGCCACACGGACTTCGTGATGGCCGTGCGGGCGCCCGCGACCAGCCTGTGCCCGTGCTCGAAGGAGATCAGCGGGTACGGCGCCCACAACCAGCGGTGCGAGATCGAGGCGCGGGTTCGGACAAAGGGCCCCCTCTGGATCGAATGCCTCGTGGAGATCATGGAGCAGGCGGCGAGCGCCCAGGTCTACGCGGTGCTCAAGCGGCCGGACGAGAAGTTCGTGACCGAGCAGGCGTTCGACAACCCGAAGTTTGTGGAGGACATCGTCAGGGACCTCGCCCTGGCGCTGGACGCGGACGACCGGATCGAGCAGTACACGATCCACAGCGAGAATTTCGAGTCGATCCACAACCACAACGCGTACGCACAGATCACGCGGGACAAGCGCGTCGCGCGCGCCGCGCAGGGCTGAGGCCTCCGGGGGGCGCCGGGCCCCCGGTTTCGTCTCGCGCGCGCCTACGCAACCAGCCCCCGGCGCTCCGATAATGGAGAGGCGTGGCCCTCCGCTCTGTCATTCCAAGGATGTTCCATAGGCGCGTGGCGCTGCTGCTGTCGCTGACGGCGGCGGGGTTCCTCGTGCTGGGGGGGAGGGTGGTGACGCTGGGCGTGGTGCGCGGCGAGACGCTCCGAGCGGCGGCCGAGCGGGCGCTGCTCACCAACGCGTGGACGCCGACCTCTCGCGGGCGCATCCTCGACCGCAAGGGGCGGGCGCTCGCGGAGGACCGTCCCTCCTTCGACATCGCGGCGGACTACGAACTCCTCAGCGGTGAATGGGCCCGGGCGCAGGCGGCGCGCGAGGCCAAGGCGGCGGACCGGCGCCGCTGGGCGGACGCGGGGCGCGAGGGGCGATCGGCGCTGACCGACGCGGCGTTGCCGGGCGTGCTCGCGCGTGTGGAAACGCAATGGGCCGAGGTCTCGCGCCTCACAGGAGTTTCCGGCGCGGAACTGGACCTGCGCCGCCAGCGCGTGCTCGACGACGTGGGGCGCATGGCCGCGACGCAGTGGCAGCGGGCGCGGGCGCAGCGCGAGGAGGCGCTCTCGAAGCGGTCGGGCAAACCGGTGGTTGTGTCCCTCGAGAGCGTGAAGCGCCCGATCCGGGAGCAGCGCGAGGCGCACGTGCTGGTGCGCGACCTGCCGGACGCGGCGGCGTTCGCGGTGCGCCGCCTTGCGGCGCAGATGCCCGGGCTCCGCGTACAGGACCGGGCCGCGCGCGCGTACGCGTACGAGTCGGTGACGGTGACGCTGGATCGATCCGGGTTCCCGCCGCCTCTGCGGCTCGAGGGCGGAGAGACGGTTCAGGTCAGGGTGGAGGGCGTCGCGACGCACATTCTGGGCTGGATGCGGTCGAAGGTGTTCGCGGAAGACCTCGAGCGGCGCCCGGTGCGAAACGCGGAGGGTGAACTCGACCGGGGTGCGTACCAGCCCGGTGACGCGGTGGGGCAGTCGGGGATCGAATTGGGCTTCGAAGACACGCTGCGAGGCCTGCGCGGAACGTCGTCGCTGCGCCTGGACACCGGTGAGCGGAGCGAGACCGCGGCGGCGCCGGGCAAGGACGTGCGCCTCACGATCGACATCGATCTTCAGGCGAGGGTGCAGGCGCTGATGACGCCTTCGGTCGGTCTGGCGGTGGTGCAGGCGTGGCACCAGGGTTCGGGGGCCGGGCAGACGACGCTGCCGGTCGGCACGCCGCTGAACGGGGGGGCGGTGGTCTTGTCGGTCGAGTCGGGCGAGATTCTGGCGATGGTGTCCACGCCGTCGTTCACGCGCGCGGACCTGAAGGACGACGCGGAGCGCGTGTTCACGGACCGGGTGGACCAGGCGTGGGTGAACCGGTGCGTGCAGGCGCCCTACCCGCCCGGATCGATCGTGAAGGCGATCCTGCTCGCGGGCGCCGTCACGAGCGGTGAGCACGACCTGCGGCGCGCGATCGACTGCACGGGTCACTTCTACCCGGACCGGCCGGACATCTTCAGGTGCTGGCGCTTCAAGCAGTTCAACAGCACGCACAACGACCAGTTGGGCCACGCGCTGAGCGCGGAGGACGCGCTGTGCGTGTCGTGCAATATTTTCTTCTACACCGTCGGCAGAGAACTGGGGCCGCAGGGGATCGCGGCGTGGTTCCAGAAGTTCGGCGTGGGCTCGACGTGGGGGCTCGGGCTGGGCGAGAGGGTCGAGCACCCCGGGCTATTGGGCATCGGCGGCGCTCGTGGGAAGGTGGGGGAGATCGGCAAGAGCGACGCGATCCACATGGGGATCGGGCAGGGGCCGGTGGCGTGGACGCCGCTGCACGCCGCGGACGCGCTGGCCACGCTGGCGCGCGCCGGCGTGCGGATCACGCCGCGTCTGTCGCTCGATGCGCCGCGCAACACGGAGTCGCTGGGGCTGCGCGCCGAGGCGGTCGCGGCGGCCATGGAGGGGCTGCGCCGCAGCGTGAACGACCCGCTGGGCACGGGACATCACCTCGTGTTCGACGGCGAGCAGGTCCCGACGTTTGGCGTGCCCGGCGTGGCGGTGTGGGGCAAGACAGGCACGGCGGAAGCGCCCGACATCCGAGTCGATCGCGACGGGACGGGCCCGCTGGGCGCGGAGGTGGTGCGCGAGGGTGATCACTCCTGGTTCGTGGCGCTCGCGGGGCCGGAGGGGAGCAAGCCCGAGGTTTGCGTGGCCGTCATGATGGAGTACGCGGGCAGCGGCGGGCGGGTGAGCGGGCCGATCATCAACGAGATCCTGCGGGCGCTGGTCGATCTCGAGTATCTGCGTGCGGCGGGCGCGCCGACGACTGACGGCGCGGGCGGCGCATCGTGATGGCGCGCGAGGGCCAGGGTGTGCGCCTCGTGCGCCCCGAAACGCTGCTGGTGGCGCTGCCGGCGCTGGCGCTCGCCGCGCTGGGGGTGTACGCGATCGACCTGACGGGCGGAGCGACGCGCCCGGGGGTGAGCCCGCTTGCGGTGCGCCAGGCGTTGTTCGCGGTGGTCGGCGTCGCGATGGGCGCCGCGGCTGCGGCGGCGCACTACAAGCGGGTTGGCGCCGCGGCATGGGCGGTGTACGCGACGGCGCTGGCGCTGCTGGTCTTCCTGGTGATCCCCGCGGTGCCGCGGTCGATCGTCACGCCGCGGAACGGGGCTCGGGCGTGGATCGACCTGGGGCCGATCAACCTGCAGCCGGCGGAACTGGCGAAGATCGCGTGCGTGCTTGCGCTGGCCCGGTACCTGCGGTTCCGAGAGAACTTCCGCAGGCCGCTGGGGTTCCTACCCCCGGCGCTCATCACTGCGGCGCCGGCGTTGCTGATCGTGCTGCAGCCCGACCTGGGCACGGCGACGCTGTTCGTGCCGGCCCTGTTCGCGACGCTGGTGGCGGCGGGGGCGAAACTGAAGCACATCGCGCTGGTGGTGGCCGCGGGGCTGGCGCTGGCGCCGCTGAGCTACCCGATCCTGCTGCCGCACCAGAAGGCGCGGATCGTGGCGCTGATCCGGCAGGCGGAGGGGGACACGAGCGGGGCGGACTCGTCGCAGTACCAGTCGCTCAAGTCGATCACGCTGGCGGGCGCGGGAGGCACAACGGGGATGGGAGACGCGCACTCGCGCGCCGTGCTGGACTACAACGATTTGCCCGAGGCGCACAATGACATGGTCTTCAGCGTCATCATGAACCGGTTCGGGGCGCTGGGGGGGCTGGCGACGCTGGGCCTGATGTTCGCGTGGGTTTCCGGGGCGGCGCTGACGGCGGCGCGCTGCAAGGACCCGTTCGGTCGGCTGGTGTGCGTCGGCCTCGGGGCGTTCGTGGCGGCGCAGACCACGCTGAACGTGGCGATGTGCCTCGGGCTCGCGCCGATCGTGGGCATCACGCTGCCGTTCGTCAGTTACGGGGGCTCGAGCATCGTGTCGAGCCTGCTGGCGAC